>JADGCL010000039.1 GCA_015229005.1 Magnetococcales bacterium | reverse complement strand
ATCGTTCAGAGCCTCCGGACCGACATCGACGCCATCAACTATCGCCATCTGGACACCGACCGTCCGGGATTGCAGATGATCATGGAGCTGGCGGTCGAAGCGGGAATCCTGCAACAGCCGATCGACCTCGACGCCTTCACCGACCCCGGCTTCGGTACCACCGGAACGCCCCATGCCGCCACGGTGGACGGCGACCCCCGAAACCCGGAGGAAAAACACCCGCGAACCGCCCAGACCACCCGGAGAAGCCCGTGAGCGCCTGGCACCTTCGGAGAAGAACGGGCCTCGGTATCGGTCCCAAAATGGTCCTCTGGTTCCTGGCCGTCGCCCTGCTGCCGCTGGGAGGTCTGAGCTGGCACAGCTATCGGGACAATTTTCGCCACCTCACCCAGGAAATCGATAACAAGATACACGGCGACATCACCCAGAAAAAATCGTTCACGGAACGACAGTTCCGCAATTATTATCAAATTCTGGAGCTGCAATCGCAATCGGAGGAAAACAAACGGCTTTTGCGGGAATTGCGTGAAGCCTTCATGGCGAGCGGCCAGACCGCCCCCCGTTTCGTCAAGGGATTCCGCTGGGCGGAAATCACCGACAGGCTGAGCATCGATCTGGACAAGATGCAGCAAACTTTCGATTACCTGAACATCCATCTCATCGATCACGAGGGCAACATTCTCTTCTCGACCCTCGAAAGCGACCTGCTCGGGAACAACCTCCGAACGCCTCCCCTGGCCACCTCGCATCTTGGCATCGTCGCCCGGAACGCCCTGGCGGGAGGGGGAGCTCTGTTCTCGGACATCGGCGACCTGCCTTGGGCCGGGTCCGAGCCGAGCCTCTTCATGGCCCGTTCACTCGTCGATGACAGCGGCGGGATGATCGGTCTGATCGTGTTTCAGCTCTGCCTGGAGGAGTTCCTCGAATTCATGCAGGAGAGCGGCGGCCTGGGGGAGATGGGAGAGACCTTCATCGTCGATCCCGGGGACTGGACCATGCGATCCAACTCGCGTTTTTCCGGGATGTCGACCTTATTGCGCCGCAAGATGAACCCGGAAGCAATCCAGGCGTGGACAGGCTCGGGAAATGGGACGGCATTCTACACCAACCATGACGGTCGTCGGGTGATCGGCAGGCTCGAACCCCTGGACACGATCAGGCGATACGGCCTCGACTGGGCCCTGGTGGCGGAAATCGACGCCGGCGAGGCTTTCCTGCCGATCGACGACCTGCGCCGGGAGACCCTCCTGACCCTCTTCGTGACAACCTTGATGGTCGCTCTCCTGGCAGTTCTCGCCAGCAGACACCTGGTGCGCCCCATCAGACGCCTGACCCTCGCGGCGGCCCGACTGGGAGACGGGGAGTTCGATGTCACCCTCCCGGTCGGCACCCATGACGAAATCGGCGAACTGAGCGAGTCGTTCATCCGCATGCGTCACGATCTCCGGAAGACGGCGCACGAAACAGAGGTTGCCCGGAACAGCGCTGAGGCTGCCAATCGCGCCAAAAGCGAGTTCCTGGCCAACATGAGTCACGAAATTCGCACCCCCATGAACGGGGTGATGGGCATGATCGAACTCGCCCTGGACAGCCGCCTCCCCGCCAAGGCCCGGGAATATCTGGAGCGGGCCCGGACCTCGTCCCGATCGCTCCTGGGCATCATCAACGATATCCTCTGATTTCTCCAAGGTCGAAGCCGGAAAGATGACGCTCGATCCAGTCGAGTTCTACCTGGGAGATCTCCTGGACGAGGCCGTCGTCCTCTTCCTGGACGAGGTCGAGAGAAAAAATCTCGAACTCGTCGTCGTCGCCCCGCCGGAGTCACCGGGCCTCCTGGTCGGGGACCCGTTGCGTCTCCGGCAGATATTGACCAACCTGCTCAGCAATGCCATCAAGTTCACCGACAGGGGGGAGATTCTTCTCCGGGTCACCGAGATTGCCCGAACCCCGGGCCATATCCAGCTTCGATTTTCCATCGCCGATACCGGCATCGGACTCGGCGACGAGCAGATATCCCGCCTCTTCGAGGCCTTCTCCCAGGCCGATGGCAGCACCACCCGCCAATACGGTGGAACCGGTCTGGGATTGGCCATATGCAAACGCCTGGTGACCTTGATGGGGGGCCGAATATGGGTCGAGAGCGTCCCCGGCAAGGGCAGTGTTTTTCATTTCACCGTCACCGTCGGCCACACAGCCACGGAGCGGATGCCGATCCCCCCGCTCGGGGGATTGACCGCAACAAACATCCTGGTAGTCGACGACAATGATACCGCAAGGGCCGTCTGCACCAGGATTCTTGCCCATTTCAACCTCCCGGCGGAACCGGTCTCCTCGGGGAACGTCGCCCTGACGAAGCTTCGGGAAGCCGCAGAGGAGGGCAATCCCTTCGATCTGATCCTCCTCGACCGAAAGATGCCCGGCCTCGACGGCATGGAGACCGCCGCTACCATCCGCGGGGAGCCGACACTGGCCTCCCCGGCGCCGAAAATCATCCTGATGTCCGGGCCTGGCGCCGATGAAGCGGAGGAAACGGCACAGCGGCAGGTCGTGGACGCCCTGGTCGCCAAACCGATCTCCCCGGAGCTGCTGCTCCAGGCGATCATGGGGGTTTATGGCTTTGTGATCGACAGGCCCCACCCCAGGGACCGGAATGCGACCGACAGGAAGGCCCTGACCCGAAGACTGGGCGGCGCCCGGATCCTCCTGGCCGAGGACCACCCCATCAACCAGCAGGTCGCCCGCGAACTGTTGCGCCGGGTCGGTCTGGAAGTGACCATCGCCAGCAACGGCGAGGCGGCGGTGCAAGCCGTGCGAAAGGCCGATCACGATCTCGTCCTGATGGATATCCAGATGCCGGTCATGGACGGCTACCACGCAACCCGGGCCATTCGCTCGGAGGCCCGGTTCAAGAAACTGCCGATCATCGCCATGACCGCCCATGCCCTGACGGGAGACCGGGATCAATGCCTGGCGGCCGGAATGGATGATTACATTCCCAAACCCATCGATCCTGAAAGATTTTATGACATTCTGATCAAATGGATCCTCCCCGGCCCTCGTTCGGTGGAGGTGGAAACCATCCTCGCGGGGGAGGCCAACGCCGCCGCGACCAGACCCGCTCCCGGAGAACCGGCCCCCCCCGGGGAATCCGACCATCCCAAGGAGGCTGACCCTCCCGGGGAGCCCGGCCATCCCGGGAAACTCGACGGAATCGATCAGGAATCGGCCAGGCATCGTCTCGGCGGCAACCAGGCGCTGCACTACCGGATGCTCGGCGAGTTCAACCGGGATTTCGAAGGAACCACCGCCCTGATCGGGGACGCGCTTGCGGGAAAAATTCCCTGGGAGAGCGCCAGACCCCGGCTCCATGCCCTCAAAGGCGTTGCCGGCAATCTTGGAGCCCGCGCCCTCCACCAGGCCGCCCGGGAACTGGAGCAGGCCGTCGCCGACGGTCGCCGCGATCCCTCGTCCGAGCCTTGGGCGCGGTTCCAGAGGGAGATGCGTCGGGTCGAGGAGTCCACCCGCCACCTCCGCCCCCCCCCAGGACCCGCCCAGAACCCGCCCACCCGAGAAAGAAGCCCCGGGGAGGCCCCGGGGACGCAGGCAAGGAGCCCCGGAGATACCCCCAGGGTGGCGGCGGATCAGGAAAAGGTGGCGGAGATGGTTGCGGAGTTGTCTTCCTGGATCCGACAGGGCAACATCTCCGCCCTGGACGGCGTCGCCACTCTCCGGGCAAACCTCGGGGAGACCACGGCGCAAGCCGAGCTCGACCTGTTGACGGAGGCGCTGGACATGTTCGATTTCACCAGGGCCATGGCCCTCCTGGAGGCCGTGGCCGTCAGCCTGCACATCCCCCTGGAGAGCAGGTCGTGAACGCTCCGACAAGGCAGGAGAGGCTCCTGCTCGTCGATGACCTGCCCGCCAATATCAAGGTCCTGGTGCAGACCCTGCGATCCCGATACGAGATCCTGGTGGCGGTCGATGGCGGCAGTGCCCTCAAACTGGCCGCGTCCGAAAAACCCGATCTGATTCTGTTGGACATCATGATGCCGGGAATCGACGGCCACGAAGTCTGCAGGCGATTGAAAGCCGATGAATCGACCCGCGACATCCCGATCATATTCATCACCGCCAAGGATGACGAAGAAGACGAGTCCGAAGGTCTCGGGCTGGGCGCGGTTGATTACATCACCAAGCCATTCAGCAGTTCCATCGTCCTCGCCCGTGTGAGGACCCATCTGATCCTGAAAAAGGCCATGGAAGACGTCGCCTCCCAGAACGCGGCATTGCGGGAAGCCGACCGGATGAAGGAGGATGTCAACCGGATCATGCGACATGATCTCAAGGCCCCCCTGAACGCCATCATCGGCTTTTCCTCCTTTCTGCTCGACAGCGATAAATTCGAGGGTCCCGAACGGGAATACCTCTCCATCATAAACGAGTCCGGCTATACACTTCTGAACATGATCGATCTCTCGCTGGATTTGTACAAGATGGAAAACGGAATTTATCAACTGAAACCCGTACCGATTGACATCACAACCATACTTCGCAAGATAATAAAATTGCACGAAACCGAGATCATTTCCAGGCATCTCGTCTGTTCCATCGTTCAGGATCCGGCGGCGAGCCTGGCCTCCTCCCAGAACCTCGTGCTGGGAGAGGAGTTGCTCTGCTACTCGCTCTTCGCCAATCTCATGAAAAACGCGTTCGAGGCCTCCCCGAAACATGGCGAGATTCGGGTGACCATCAGGAGCAGAGCGGGGGAGCTGGAAATCTCGATCCACAACACGGGCGAAGTCCCGGAAGAGATCCGGGAGAAATTTTTTGAAAAGTACGTGACCTCCGGAAAACCCCATGGGACCGGACTGGGGACCTATTCCGCCAGGCTGATCACCGAAACGCAGCATGGCAGCATTCGGATGGAATCATCCCCCGGAGGCGGAACGACGGTATCGGTCCGCCTGCCGACTCCTTGACGGGTGCGGCTGGAATTCCGACCCCTTGCAGGATCAGACCTCGAACTCCAACCTCTCCCGGGCAAGCAGGAAGGTGGGATCCCCCGGCTGGGTCGGGTTGCGGTCCAGGGCTTCCTGGAAGACCCGTTCCAGATTCCGGTCATCGCGAGTGGGTTCGTGGTGGGTGAAGAAGACGGTCTTGACCCCCGCTTTCCGGGCCATCCGGATATTGCCATCGAAAGTCCCGTGCCCCCATCCCTGCTTGGCCGGATAATCCTCGATGGTGTAAGAGGTGTCGGCGATCAGAACGTCGACCCCACGAATGAACTCGATTATTGCCTGGTTTTTTTCATCCATGTAACGACCATACTCGTCGTATCCAGGCTCTCCCGGGTCGTATATGTTGTAGAGTTCTTCGTGGTCTCCGGTAAAAAATACGGACTTGCCATTCTGCTCGATCTTGTATCCGAAATTGAGGACCGGGTGGTTCATGAGAAGATTGCTCACCGTCGCCGAGCCGATCCTGACGGACTCGCGCTCCCGCAGGGTCACGTACTGCAGCCTCGCCTTCAGTTCTGCCTCGCGCACGGGAAAATAGCTGTACTCGAACTGCCGCAGGAGGACCTCGCGCAGGCTGCGCCTCGAAATCGGGTCGAAGGCGCCGTGAATCTTCAGGGTGTTCCCGGGGATGAACGACGGGATGAAAAACGGCAGCCCCTGGATGTGGTCCCAATGGGTGTGGCTGATGAAGAGGTGCGCCGTCAGGGGCAACTCCGGAAAGAGGGTCTGCGCCAGGGGGAAGATTCCCGTCCCCGCGTCCAGAATGATCAACTCGCCATCGTCGGTTCGCAGCTCGATGCAGGTCGTGTTGCCCCCGGTGTTCAGTGTCGCCGGACCTGGAGAGGGGATCGAGCCGCGCACCCCCCAAAATCGGATTTTCATGGTGGTAACCGAACTCCCTCGGCGATATCCCGCTCAGGAACGAAGCAGGAGTTGATTCTTCTCCATCTCCCCGACCACATCCCCCAGAGAGACGAGTACACTCTCGATGTTTTGGCCAAGGAGGGAACGGATCGGTTCAGGAACGACCAGCTCGCAAGAGGGATTGCCAGAATGGCCATACCCCAGCTTGCGGGAGGCCCGATTGGCCAGGTGGACGCAATCGTCGAGGAGACTCCGTCCCGCCTCCGCCACGGAATGGTGGTGACTGCGAATACACTGGGCCAACTCCTCCGGGAGGTTCCAGCGCGTGACCAGCTGGGCCCCGATCTCGGCGTGATCGATACCGATAATCTCGAGTTCGGCCTGTTCCAACGGCATCCTGTCGCGACTGGCGCGTTGCATGGCGGCCTGGAACTTCTCCTGCATGAACCGGGCAAACACCACCTTGCCGTAGTCGTGAAGAAGACCGGCAACGAAATAATCGTTGGCCTCGACCTCCTCCACCCCCATTTTCCTGGCCAACCCCCTCGCAATCGAGGCGGTACAGAGCGAATGGAGCAAGAGATCATTCAGGAAATGGTCGTTACGATCGCTTTCCGGCAACATTTCCAGTGGCGCCACCGTCAGCGCAAGATTCTTGACGGTATTGACCCCCACAAACACCATGGCCTGACGGATGGAGGAGATGGACCGGGTCAGGCCAAAATAGGGGGAATTGATCGCCTTGAGGATGTTGACGGTCAGAACCGGGTCGCTGTCGATGACCCGGACCAGCTCCTTCGGCTTGCAATTGATGTCCGAAGTCAATTGCAGGACCCGATAGACGTTCTGGGGGAAGGCCGGCATCCCCTCCACCATTTCGACGAACTGCTTTTCGAGTTTTCCCATGAATCAGACCACCCGCCACGGCACGCCGCCGGAAAAAGAGGACATCCCACTCCGGACAGAAAAAACGGGCCACCCCCCCCTCCTCCGCCCGCAAACGACCGTAATCCCGGACCCTCCCGGGGCAGCTCCGGATGGCGGAACGAGGCCTCGACCCAAGGGCAGCACGGATGCAATCCGGATGCCATCACCTCGAGAATCCGGTCGTTTTTCAGGGCGCACCCGCCGAACCCGCCGAACCCGTCGAACCCGTTGACGGAAACGGCTCTGGGAAGCGATACTGCGCAGGAGAGGAGTGTCGGTGGCGGAACAAAGGTCGGGAGTCGATACGGCAGCCATGTCAGCGGAACCCATCCAGGAGCTGTTGAAGAATTTCGATGTGGTCGTCGACCTCCCGGAAATTCTTAGGGTTCTCGACCAGATCGGGAAAGGGCAGAAGCCGGTGCAGCTCTCCGTACCCGGCGTGCCCAGTCCGGTCCATGGGCTCCTCGTGGCCTTCACTCCCCCGACTTGGCTCAACCACGCGGATGGGGGAAGCCTGCAGGTGCGGGTGAACGACCCCGAGATCCTGGCCACAGTCCCGGAAGGAACAACACAGCTCGGCGTCAGCCTGGCCATGGGGGGGTTCACCCTCTCCGCCGTCCTGCCCCTCCTGGAGTCCCCCCGGAAGGACGGTTCCGCCGCAGAGATCCAGTTGGCCTTCCCCAGGCTCCTCAGGGTGGTGGCCCGGAGACAGATCAGTCGCTATCCCGTTCCCGCCGGACTGGCCTGCGAGGTGCGGCTGTCCCGACACCAGGACCGGGAGGTCGGGTCGCGCCCCGTGACCGGTCAGCTGCGGGACATCAACCGGGAAGGGCTCTCCTTCCTCCTCCCCTCCAGTCACCCCGAGCTTCTCCCCGGCCAGGAGGTCGCCCTGGAATTGCGGCCCACGACGCTCCCGATCGCCCCCTTTCCCCTGACCGGGACCCTGCTCACCGTGACCGGGGATGGCGGCGGCACCCGGGTTTCGGTACAATTGACCGGCATCGACGCCTCATCCTCAATGAAAGGGTATCTGCAACGCATCCAGACCAGCTATCAGCATCTGCATCGCGGCTCGGTCCTGACGGAGGAGTCCTACCGGTTTTCGGTCGGTATCTGATCCGCTCTCGGAACCGCCATCTTACCCGATCCCGCCCAAGCCCCCCTTCGTTCATCCCTGTCCGGGGGCCCGACCATACGGCAGGTGCGCAGCGGTTGCGCGGGTGTCTGGTTTTTCTCCACTCAAGTGACAAGGAAACCCGTCCATGATCGATTGGATCGCCACCGCCCAGGCGCAGGCCCAGGGCGCCCCCCAGTCAAGCACCGAGGCAGCCGTCCTCAACGGCGTTCTCATGCTCGTCCTCTTCGCCATTTTCTATTTTCTCCTGATCCGCCCGCAACAGAAACAGGCCAAAGCCCATCGGGAAATGGTCGACAACCTCCAGAGGGGCGATACCGTGGTGACCGGCGGCGGCATCCTCGGTCGGATCCACCGCATCGACGACGACCTCGCCGTGGTCGAGATCGGCGAGGTCGAGGTCACCAACAAAGCCTTCAAGCCGGTGCGCATCCGCGTGGCCAAGTCCACCATCACCTCGGTGAAGGCCAAGGCCGGCGTCCCAGCCAGCGCCCCCAGGAACGATCCGGGAGAGGGCGCCGAAAAAAACACCGAAAAGAAGAAGTGACTCCCGGTCAGGAGATTGTTGCATGCGGCATCTACCCCTTTGGAAACCCCTCTCGGTCCTCCTGGTTCTCGTCGTCAGCTTCCTCTTCACGTTTCCCAGCATTCCCGGAGGTCTCCCCCAGTGGTGGCCGGAGTGGCTGCCAAGGCAGGTGATCCAGCAAGGTCTCGACCTCCAGGGGGGGCTCCACCTCCTCATGCAGGTCGAGGTCGACAAGGCGGTCGAGCAGGTGACCGAAAATCAGGTCGACGATCTGCGCTCCGCCCTGCGCAAGGCTCGCCTGCGCTACCGCAGCCTCGAAAGGAACGGGCTCGACGGCATCACCATCGCCCTCTCGGAGGATACCGACAGAGGTGCCTTCCGTGAATTGCTGGGCAAGGAGGCTCCCTCCATGCAGGTCGTCAGCGATGACGGGGAGTCGACCTGGAGACTCACCCTCAAGCCGGACGAGCAGAAAGAGATTCGTAAACTTGCCGTCGACCAGTCGGTGCAGACGATCCGCTCCCGCATCGACCAGTTCGGCGTCGCCGAGCCGACCATCCAGAAGCAGGGAGAGGATCGCATCCTCCTGCAATTGCCAGGGATCAAGGACGTAGCCAGGGCCAAGGAGCTGATCAGGAGTACCGCCCTTCTGGAATTCAAGATGGTCGACGAAAAAGGGGATCTGGGCGCCGCTCTGAATGGTCGGGTCCCCGCCGGCGACGTCGTCCTTTATGGCGACCGGATCGACCGGGAAACCGGCAAGGTGACGAAACAGCCCTACCTCCTCACCAAGCGCACGGTTCTGAGCGGCAAGCGCTTGACCGATGCCCGGGTCGGCTTCGACAACGAGTTCAACGAACCCCAGGTCCACATCACCTTCGACCGCCAGGGCGCCCGTAAATTCGCCGAACTCACCAGTGAACACGTCAACGAACGGATGGCCATCGTCCTCGACGGCAAGGTCCACTCGGCCCCGGTCATCCGCGAGAGAATCGATGGCGGTCGCGCCAACATCAGCGGCAATTTCACCCCCGAGGAGGCCAACGATCTGGCGATCACCCTGAGATCCGGGGCCCTGCCGGCCCCCCTGACCTTCATCGAAGAACGCACCGTCGGCCCCACCCTGGGAAGCGACTCCGTCCGCGAGGGGTTGAACTCGGTCCTACTGGGTGGAGGTTTGGTCCTCGTCTTCATGGCCCTCTACTACAAGGGGTTCGGCATGGTGGCCAATGTGGCCGTTCTGCTGAACATCTTCATTCTCATGGCCGTTCTGGCCATGCTCGGGGCAACCCTGACGCTGCCGGGAATGGCTGGCGCCGTCCTCCTGGTCGGCATGTCAGTCGACGCGAATGTGCTGATCTTCGAACGGATACGCGAAGAGTTGCGCCTGGGCAAAACCCCCCTGGCAGCCGTCGACCACGGCTATGACCGTGCCTTTTCGACCATCCTGGACTCCAACCTGACCACCCTGATCACCGCCCTGGTCCTCTACCAGTTCGGCACCGGGCCGGTACGCGGGTTCGCGGTGACGCTCTCCATCGGTTTGGTGGCCTCGATGTTCACCGCCATCTTCGTGACCCGGGTCATCATCGCCATGGTGCTGCACAACAGGCGTATCAAACGCCTGAGCATCTGACCCCTCTCCCGACCTTGCCAGACAGGACACGCAGAGACCATGGAATTTTTTCGCAGAAAGACCCACATCGACTTCGTCGGCATCCGTTATTACGCCTTCGCCCTCTCAGGGGCCATGATCCTCGCCAGTCTTGTCTCCCTCTTCTGGCAGGGATTGAACTACGGCATCGATTTTTCCGGAGGGACTCTGGTCCAGCTCCGGTTCGATAGCCCGGCCCCAGTCAAGGAGATCCGGGGAGCGCTGGCCGGGCTCGAGCTGGGTGACGTGGTCATTCAGGAGTTCGGATCACCCGAGGAGGTACTCATCCGTGTTGAAGCCGGCACCGGCAACAAGGGGGGAGAGGCCTTGGCCGAACGAATGGTCGCCGCCATTCAGCCCCTCTCCCCGGGGGGAAAGGTCGAGACCAGGCGAGTGGAGTTCGTCGGGCCGCAGGTCGGGGACGAATTGCGTCGGGATGGAATCCTCGCCACCCTATACTCCTTCGTGGCCATACTGGCCTACGTCGCCTTCCGTTTTCGATTTCACTTCGCCCTGGGGGCGGTTCTGGCCCTTTTCCATGACGTGATCATCACCGTAGGATATTTCTCCCTGTTCCAGAAGGAGTTCACCCTGGTGGTGGTGGCGGCGATCCTGACCGTGATCGGCTACTCGATCAACGATACCATCGTCGTCTACGATCGCATCCGCGAAGAGATGAAACGGTTGAAGAAACAACCCCTCGGCACCGTCATCAACGAGGCGGTCAACGGCACCCTCTCCCGGACCGTGCTGACCTCCTTCACGGTCGTAGTGGTCCTGTTGGCGCTCCTTTTCATCGGCGGGGAGGTGATCCACGACTTCGCCCTGGCCCTGACCCTCGGGGTCGTGGTCGGCACCTATTCTTCGATCTTCGTCGCCAGCCCGACGGTCCTCTTTTTCGACCGCTCCGAGCGGGCCAAACCGGTCTGAGAGGAGTCTGAAACATGGAGGGCGAAGATGACACCGATGCCCGCTTCCAGGTCGTTGAGCCGAATCTCTCGGAAGAGGAGGATCGCATCCACACCGAGAGCATCGCCCTGATTCGCGAGGCCGTCCAGGCCGGCAAAAAGTGGGAGAGGATCGTCAAGGAACTCAAGGTGGCCGATGCGGCCCTGAAACAGATCATCCTCGATGATTTTCTCAAGGTGACCATCGCCGAGCATCATTTCGGTCAGGGCGAGGGACTGAAGGCGATCGCCAAACGCATGCACCTGCCGATGGCCGCCCTGGTCGCCGCCAAAGAGAGCATGATCGACGAAGTGCGGGCGGCCAGCGAAGAGGTCTATCGCCGCTCGAAACAGGGGGGGTGACCTCTCCCCCGGGGGGCGCTTGCCAGTCATGGCCCGTATTCTCGTAATCGATGACGAAGCGGCGATCCGCAGCCTCATCCGTGAAATCCTGGAAGAAGAGGGCCACGAGATCACAGATGCCGCCGATGGCATCCAGGGAATGGAAGCGTTCCGTTCCGCGCCCTTCGACCTGGTTATCGCCGACATGCTCATGCCAGGAATGGACGGGGTCGAATTGATCATGGAACTGACGGGTCTTTCCCCTCAAGTCAGAATCATCGCCATCTCCGGCGGCGGTCGGGGAAAAGAAGCCAGCAGCAACCTGGAGCTGGCCCGGGATTACGGGGCCCAATATCTGCTGGCCAAACCTTTCACTCCCCGAGAGTTGATTCAGGCAGTTTATAGGAGCATCACCGATGACACTGACCCGGAGACTCCTCGATCATCGTGACCGATTGCAACACCTGCCGTTGCCGAAATCGTTCCCGTAAAGATCATGGCCCATGGCATCTCCCCCGTTGAAACCACCATTCCCCCCGTTTTCATCCTCTCCCGGATTCCCTGCCGTTTTTCCTCTTTGACTCTCCCGTGAAAAGAGTTAGACTCCGCCAGGCCGGTGGGCGGTATTATGTCAAATCGGGTCGAGACCAAGCTGATGGGCAGTGTTATCTCAAGTCGGGGCCGGGCCGGTGGGCGGTATTATGTCAAATCGGGTCCGTTTTCCGTCCCTCTCTCAGGCCGTGGCCTGGCTTCAGGGATGACAGGGAGGCCCTTCCAGGAGTTCGGATGAGCATCTACGGAGAGGATAATATCATCAGCGGTGCAGCCGGACAGGCAGCTGCGGAGGGGCTGGCGCGGCGCACCAAGGCCAATGCCGCAGCCTCCAGCATCCGCTTCTTCGAGAGGCAGGCCGTCAAAAGCATGAAGATCGTCTCCCGGGACACCTCCGACGCCTCCCACTCCTACAAAGTCTCCATCTCGGCCACGGCCAGGAGGCTCACCGAGCAAAGGGCCGGCATCTCTACCGCCATGCCCCGCTGACCTTCGCCCCCTCTCTTCTCTTGGGACTCCTTCCCCGCCTCTTCGGCCCGTTCGGGTGGTGGTCAGGGGCGGGGAATCTCCGGAATCGGTCCTTCCGCCTTGCCGGCGGCGGCGGGGCCCCTCCAATCCTGGGAGGATCGTCGTGTCCATCGCGCCCTGGCAACTGCCCTATCTGATATCCCACAATCACGAGACCCTGCTTCAGGGCCTCTCCGTGCTGGAGGAACGCCTCGCCGGATTCGAAAAACGCCTTGCCGGACTCCAGGAAGGGGAGAGCCGACTGGCCAGTGAGCAGGAGCTTCGGGCCGTCGATTGGGGACAAAAACTGGACGACTCCGAGATGCGCCAATCGCAGGAGACCCTGCGGCTGGATGCGCTTCTCACCGACCAGGAGAACCGTTTGGGGCAGCGCCTGGAAGTGCTGGAGGCCCGGGAATCCGCCGGGATCCGCGACCTCGCCGAGAGTATCCGGCACCTCGGGGAGGGGTTTGCCGGTCTGGAGTCCCGCCTCGCCCGGATCGAGGGCGAGCGCGGGCGCGATCGGGAGGAACACCTCCGGCTGCACCTGCAGGAGAGGGAAAGAGTGGCGGCCTGGGAAGGGATCCCCGCCACCCTGGCCGACCTCGTCGGCAAGGTCGCCACGCTCGACAACGCCGCAGTCAAGGCAGTCGAGATGGATCGGCAGCTCCTGCCGATGCGGGCTGCCCTGGAACGGTTGGATACCCTTGAGGAATCCCTGGACCAGTGGGTAAGGGAGAAGGGCGCCTCCGGAGACGTGGAGGGGCTCTTTCAACGTCTGGAGGAGCGTCTGGGCGCCATGGTGGCCCTGGGGACCCGTCTGGAGCGGCTGGAGAGCGAACGGGAGGCCTGGGTCTCCTGGCGGGCAGAAATGGATGGGCTCCGAAATCGAATGGAGCTCCTTCCCGATCCGACCCCGGCGCCCGGTTCGGCGACAGAGGGCGGCGAATACTGGGACGGCGAACGGTTGGGCTCTCTCGCCCGCGAGGTCGAACGGCACAGAGGCGAACTGGCCCGGATGGCCGACCTGACCGAACAGGCATCCTCCCAATGGGAGAGTCGCCTGGCGGGAATCCTGGAGAGCCGGCAGTCAGGCGAAGTGTCCGGTGAGCCGAGCGTCGAGTCAACGGCGTTGGTTCAGCGGATCGAACAGCAGGCGGAGCTGATCGAAGGCCTGCTGGCACGTCAGGGAGCATGCGAGCAACTCGTCGCCGACAAGCTCCTTGCCCTGGAACAGCTCCTCGCCCGCCGCGGCGAGGGTCTCGCCCTGGTGAGCGAAGAGGATCTCCCGGAGATTCGGGAAATGGACGCCAAGACCCTGGAAAAGGGGGCGACCTCCACCCGGCTCTCCTGGAAGATCCGAATCCGGGGACGGAGCCCGCTGCGTACCCGGCTCAAGGTGGGCATTCTCTTCACCGACAGCGAGGGCTTCGAGGTCATCGAGGGATCGAGGAACGATCTCCTCTCGCCGCCGACCGGGGAGGAGCGCGAGGTCAGCGGAGTCCTGGAGATCGCCAACAGCCTCTACGGAAGCATCGCCAAATACCGATCGACCCTGACCCAGGCGGAATAGAGATGGCCACCCCCACGTTCGATCCCCTCCCGGCGGCCCCCCCCCAGGACAAGACGGCTGGGGGCATGTTGAAGGTCCTGGCCATGGAAAGCGGGCTCCCCATCGGCGTCGTGGCCCTTCTGGATGGCGGCGAGGTGGTGGCCGAGGCCCGTTTCTCCGGGCGCGAGGGACACGTCGTGCATCTGCCGATGGCCGCCAACACCCTCTTTCACCGCCTGGGATGGCAACCCGGGATGCTGGATCTCATCGTCGTCACCACAGGCCCCGGGGCCTTCGCGGGGCTCCGGGTAGCCTTGGGATTCGCCAAGGGGATCTCCCTGGGAGGGGCGATTCCCCTGGTCGGCATCTCCACGGCGACCGCTCTCGCAGCCGGCGTCCCTGACGGAGCCGGGGAGGTGGTGGCCGTCCTGACCGATGCCCGTCGGGGGGAGCTGTTCTTCTCCTGGTATCGCCTCGACGATGCCGGCTTTCCGGAAACCCGGGCCGAACCGCGGGCCATCTCCCCGAGCGATCTCCCCGGCGTTTGCACCCCCCTCCTCGACTTTTCCCGCGTCACCCTCACCGGCAACGCCCTCGTCGCCCACGGAGAGCGGCTGCGGGAGTTGCTGGGGAATCGGGCCAAAATGGTCCCGGAGAGCGGTTGGGAGGTCGATGGCGGGGTCCTGGGCCGTTTGGGGATCGCGGCCTGGCGCCGTTTCGGGCCATCGGTCGCGGCCCGGCTCGAACCGGGCTACGGACGCCTGGCCGAGGCGGAAAGTCGCCGCCTGGAACGGCTCGGCGGCTGACCGTGATTCGCCTTCGACCGATGCTCGTCACCGATACCACAGCCTGCGCCGACCTCGACCGGGAGATCACCGCCAAACCCTGGTCGGCGGCGATGTTTGCCGAAGAGTTGGAGCTGGGCTCTCTCTGCCTGATCGCCGAACCGGACGATCATTCCCTGGCGGGAATGGCGATCGCCCGACCACAGTTGGACGAGTGGCACCTCTTGACCATCGGCGTCAGGCCGGAATGGCAACGACAGGGGGTGGGGCGCCGACTATTGGCAGCGGTGATCCGCCGGGCCGAGACCACCGATTTCCGCTCGGTCATGCTGGAAGTCCGAATCTCCAATAAGGCCGCGCTGCACCTCTACCAGGCGATGGGATTTCAGCCCCTCTACCGACGCCCCCGCTATTATCGCGGCCCGGATGGTTGGGAAGATGCCTGGGTGATGGATTTCCGGACCGGGAAGAAAAGCACGCTTCGGGCTGGTGCAATGGCCCCGGAGGCATGATATACAAGGGGATCAGGGGGGGGCGGGGTCGACACGGGTCGTAAAGAGGGGGACCACACGACAAACAGAGCAACGGGCGGGACTCCCGCCGGTCGCCGGTGGGTTACCTGCCCGCCCGCTTGGTCACCTTCCGACAAGCGCCCTCTTACAGACTGAAACCCGAACAGAGTACGCCTTACATTCAGAAAGGATCCCACGCCATGCTGGTCAGAGACGTCATGGTTCGCACCGTGCGCACCGTCAAGCCCGATGAGCCGCTCCGTTCGGTGGCTGCGGTCATTTGCACCAACAAGATCAGCGGCATGCCGGTCGTCGATGACGAGGATCGTCTCATCGGGATCATCTCGGAGAAGGACATCCTGAACGCCCTCCTCCCGAGTTTTCACGATTTTCTCGAAGACCCGATCCGGGCCAGGGATTTCCAATCCATGGAAGAGGCCTACACCGGCCTCCTGACCAAAACCGTGGCCGACCTCATGACCCGCCGGGCCGTGTACGTCACTCCCGATGACCCGGTGATGAAGGCCGCCTCGCAGATGTCTTTGCAGAAATTCCGCCGGGTTCCCGTGGTCGAGGGTGGAAAGCTCGTGGGCATCATCAGCCTGGGCGACATCCACAAGGCCATCTTCAAGCGGGAGTTCGGCCTCAAGTGAACGCAAGCGCAGGGTATGGGGAAGATTCGTGGGGATCGAGATCGAGCGGCGTTTTTTGGCCCAGGGAGATCTCTGGCGCACAGGCGCAGTCGGGGTGGTTTACCGGCAGGGATTTCTCTCGACGGTGAAAGAGCGGGTCGTCCGCGTCCGTCTTGCGGGCAATGTCGGGAGCCTGACCATCAAGGGCCTCGCCCGAGGCTTTACCCGGGCCGAGTTCAACTATCCGCTCCCCACCGCTGACGCCGTTGAGATGTTGGATACCCTGTGCGAACGACCGCTGATCGAAAAAATCCGCCACACAATCACCTTTGGGGGGGTAACCTGGGAGGTGGACGAATTCCTCGGCGAGAATGCCGGTCTGGTGATTGCCGAGGTGGAGCTTGCCGAGGAGAACCAGGATTTCGCCCTGCCCCCGTGGGTTGGTCGGGAAGTTTCGGGTGAGAGCCGATACTTCAATGCCAACCTGGTCCGCATGCCCTTCAGCCGCTGGGAGTCCCGGCCGTAGCCGTCTACGCCATCGGTGACGTTCATGGCTGCCTGGGAGAATTACAGGCGCTTCTGCGGTGCATTGATTTCAACCCCGCCTGCGACCGCCTTTGGTTCACGGGAGATCTGGTTGGTCGCGGTCCCGACACCCCGGGGGTCCTGCGTTTGGTTCGGGGGTTGGGTGAGAACGCCGTGACGGTCATGGGCAACCATGAACTTCGCGCCGTCGCAGCACTCTGTTCCAGTGAGTCCCCCCGCCCAGGCTCCCTGTCGGAGACGCTTCGCCGTGCAGGCGACGGCGGGGCGCTCGCCGCCTGGTTGCAACGACTCCCCTTCTTCCATCGTGATCCTTCCCTGGGTTTTTCCATGGTTCATGCCGGGTTGCTGCCGAATTGGGGGGTGACCGAGGTCGAACTCCGGGCCGCAGCCCTCGCGGAGTCGTTCCGGGACCCCGAGGCAATCCGGACCCTGACGGCCACCCCCGAGGCGGCGTTGCCCTCCCGGGAACCAGGTGCCGACGACATCCCGGGGCGCATGGCCTTCACCCTGGCAGTCATGACCCGGATCCGCCAGGTCGACCGGGAGGGTCAGGTGCTGTGGCCAGAGGGACAGATCATCTCAACGGGAAACCCCTTCGGCGTGCCCGAACCCGATTCCCCCTTTCGCCCCTGGCACGAACTCCATCCGGGCTTCACCGGTGAGCGGATTCTCTACGGCCATTGGGCGATGGCCGGCTTGACCCTGGGTAAACACACCATCGGTCTCGACTCCGGATGTGTCTACGGTGGAAAGTTGACGGCCATTCGCCTCGACGACCCGAGTCTGCCATTGACCCAGGTCGACTCCCCCCTGCATCGACCCTGACCCCCCGAAGCGGGGATCCCCCCGTCAGACTTGTCGGCATGGTTTCCTATTGCCAGGGGCCTGGGAGCGTGACACTCCCCAAAGGAGGGACGCCCCTTCCCAAGAATTGTCGATCCCGGCATCACGACAATCAATCTCAATTAGAGTTCCTTCTGTTATCGATGCTCCTATCAATATTTTTTCGTTGCGTCCCTCCTCAGCCGTCGGAAGTCGAAACCATTCGAGAAATCGATGGGTTGTATTCACGGGGCATCAATCCCGACCCCTTCCCGGGAACCAAATGCGCAAGTAGTTGATGTGACAGGACTAAATTTTCCTTGCCTGTCACATCGGGCCACTATAGATTCCCCCGTATGGGAGACGGCAGTGGCAGGTACCACGGGGGACGGATACGGGATTTGGGAGGATCGCGTATGGACCATGACAAGGCGAGACCGGTTTTCAAGAACACGGTTCTCATAATCTTGGGCGCTCTTTCGGTCATGATTGTGACGCTTTATGGAATCATAAACAATAAGGATCTCATTCTGGCAGATGCCCGCCTGGGACCCGTGATCGCCGCAGCCTGGGTGGTCCTGCCCCTGTTTCTGACGATCGCAGGACTTTTCGTCCTGGCCAACATCAAGAAGTGCCGGGTCTGCGGAAAGGTGTTTTTCTGGAAGCGCAAGGGTCAAAACTGGCCGGAAGAGGTTCGTCCGCGCTCCTGATCTCTGCAGGTTCCGGTTTCCTGTCGGAACATCGAAAGGGTCCGTCCGCGGGCTCATTCCGCTTGTTTTTCTTGGTATTCGCCTCCGCGTGAGAGGAGTCTCCTAATCGTGGGAAGGGTTTTCAATTTCAGTGCCGGTCCCGGCGCGTTGCCGGTCGAAGTCCTGGAGCAGGCCCGGGACGAGATGCTCGACTGCGCGGGAACGGGCATGTCGGTCATGGAGATGAGTCATCGCTCCGAGGCCTACATGGCCATCATCAACCAGGCCGAGGCGTCGGTACGGAAGTTGATGGGGGTCCCGGCAGGGTACAAGGTGCTGTTCCTCCAGGGCGGGGCCTCGCTGCAGTTCGCCATGGTCCCGATGAATCTGGCCGGGGGAGCCAGTCAGGCGGCAGACTACATCGTCACCGGCAGTTGGTCGAAGAAGGCCATGAAGGAGGCCAAACGGCTGCTGAGCGAGGTCCGGGTCGCGGCTTCGAGTGAAGGAGAGAAGTTCTCCCGCATCCCGGCGCCGGAAGAGATGCGGTTCAACCCGGACGCGGCCTACGTCCACCTCACCAGCAACAATACCATCTACGGGACCGAGTTTTCGGC
The DNA here is from genome assembly GCA_015229005.1 of Magnetococcales bacterium. Taxonomy (GTDB): domain Bacteria; phylum Pseudomonadota; class Magnetococcia; order Magnetococcales; family JADGCL01; genus JADGCL01. The sequence goes on along the minus strand of JADGCL010000039.1, from coordinate 9,597 downwards.
CTTCCCCGATACCGGGAAGGTGCCTTTGGTGGTGGATGCCTCCTCGAATGTCCTGTCGCGGCCCATGGATATCGGGCGGTTGGGTCTCCTCTACGCCGGGGCGCAGAAGAATCTGGGGCCGAGCGGAGTGACCCTCGTCATCGTTCGCGAGGATCTCCTCGGCAAACGGGAGGGGCTGCCGGCGATGCTGGACTATGCCGTCCATGCCGAAAACGGGTCGATGTACAACACCCCCCCCACCTATGCCATCTATATCCTCGGGCTGGTACTCTCCTGGGTGGAAAAACAGGGTGGGGTCGCCGAGATGGAGCGTCGGAACCTGCGCAAGGCGGCGCTCCTCTATCGGGCCATCGACGAGTCCGGAGGGTTCTACCGCTGCCCCGCCGAGGTCGGCAGCCGCTCCCGGATGAACGTGGCCTTTACCCTGGCGAACCCGGAGCTGGACAAGAGCTTTCTCAAATTGGCCAAGGAGGCCGGCCTTGTCAGTCTGAAGGGACACAGATCGGTCGGCGGCATGCGGGCCTCCATCTACAACGCCATGCCGGAAGCCGGGGTGGCGGCGCTGGTGGAGTTCATGGGGGTGTTCCGGGCAAAGCACGGGTAGAAACATCCCGGAGAATCAACAACCCCGGGGGGCCAAGTCCGGCGGCCCGGGGGCTAGATCCAAAGGTTGAGGCGTAAAAAATCAACCAGCCGGTGAGTGGCAATCCAGATAAGGCTCCGCCTGCCGACGCCGATCTTGGCGACCCCGCTCATCCCCGGTCGCCACCAGGAGGGATAGGGACTGGTCGGCTCCGCCCGTACCGGAAAGACGTTCCGCCCCTCGACCACCGCCGGCGAGGGCACCACCCGGGTGATCTGCAGCTCCGCCGTCGTCCCGGGGTTGGCCACCAGCACCAGCGAGACCTTCTGCCCCTCGGCCACTTGGTAAACGTCACGCTCGTCGATCCGCACCTCGGCATAGAGATCGTGAACGGCGGCGATCTTCACCAGGGTCTCGCCCCGCTTGACCGCCCCTCCCAGGTTTTTCTGCGGCTCCCCCTCGACCACCACTCCGGTGATCGGGGTCGTCACCCTGGCCTGCGACAGACGGTACTCCACCTGGGAAAGCTTCGCCCGAGTCTGGCTGTACTGGGATTCGGCGATACGCATCTCCGCCAATTGATTGGCCGCCCGCTTCTTTTCGACCTCCCGACCATACTGGGCGAGATCGGCGAGTCCCCCCGCCTGTTCCAGTAACAGCTCCTGGGTCACCATCTCCAGGACCGTCTCCCCCGCCTTCACCTCGGCCCCCAGAGTCACCGGCGCCGCCGCGATGTAGCCATCGAACGGGGCCCCAACGAAGGCCATGGCATCGGTCTTGATCACCGCGCTCGCATCGACCCGGTAGGGAATCGGGATTCCCAGGAATATCACGACGACAATCACCAACCCCCACGCCAAGCGCCTCCCCTCGGGGGTCTCCGGGCGCCACTGCCGTGGCAGGCTCGCCCCCACCTCCGTCACAAGGCGCCGATACAGAGGACGTTGCCGGCTCTCCAGATCACGCAACGGTCGGGTCGCCTGATCGCACAACAGGCGCAATACCCACTGCTCGGCCTGGGTGAAGGCCATCGCTTGCCGCTCCAGGAGTACCGCCCCCATCGGGGTATCGAGAAAGGTCAGGGGCAGAGTCAGCAGATTGCCCGGGCGCCTCACCTCGGCGTAACGGCGGTGAGCGATCGTGACCACCTTCCCCTGACCGGGATAGAGGATCTCCCGCTCCTGGCTCACTGCCTCCTGACCCGCCTCTTCGAGAAGCGCCGTCAGCTCACTGCGCCTCTCCACCTTCTCGCTGTGACTCAAGGCAGCGAGTCGCAATCCCTCCCGCGAGCGCCAGGAAAGAGAGACCTGCTCGCAACCGAAACGTTCGGCCAGCTCGTTCACGAAGAGCAGCGCCGCCTGATCGAAACGTTCAGCCCCCAGCAGGTGCCCCAACACCTCCAGCATCTCGCTGAGACGCGCCAGATCCCGTTCGAGACGCAGCTCCGTGCGCCGCCGTTCATAGAGGATCGGAATCAGGGACAAGAGTCCCAATGCCGGGAGTGACACCTTCTCCCGGGCCCCCCGCGACAAATGCACGCAAAGCACGAGCTCCCGCGCCACCGATTCCGGATTGAGAGAGACCAGCCCCAAAGACCAACCCCCCTGGCGGGCCTCCCCCAGGGCATTCCCCTGGGCCCGCGCCTCGGCCAGCAACTCTGCCGTGGCGCTGTCGGTCAGTTTTGGCAAACGCTCCCGCTCACCATCCTTGAGCGGCGGCGCCACCGCCAGGATCGACCAGCGACCCTCCCCTCTCTCTCCACCCTCCCCCGAGCCGAGGTAGAGGATCGCCAGGTCCGCCTCCAGGTAACTCCGCGCCGCCCGGGTCCACAGCTCCCAGAATTCCCGCGGTCCCCCCTCAAACTCCAGGAGAGGCACCAGCTGCCGATAACCGGGGCGAGCCCCCGCCTGACCCACCATGATCATCGTTCAAAACCCCGATCTGTCCAATTGCGTATCCTGTTCGAGGATGTTTTGCCGCTGGCGAAAGCTGAACCCTTCCGCCCGCGACTGCGCCAATTTCAGCAAGGGCGTGGCCAGACGCGCCGCCTGTCGTGGCCAGACCGTCTGCAATCGACGCCAGGACCGCAACAACAGGGCCGGCAGAAATCGCCGCACCACCTCATCCTCGAGACTGAGATAGGACCGGACCGAACCCGGATCCCCCTGCCGGGCCGAACGACCCAGCAACTGGCGATCGATCCGCCCGAAATCGTTCGGTTCACCGATGATGACGTGCAGCCCTCCCCGCTCCCGAACCACCGGATCCAGGGCAATGTCGGTCCCCCGCCCGGCCATGTTGGTGGCGATGGTAATCGCCCCGACCGCACCGGCCCGGGCAACGATGGCACTCTCCTGCCGATGGTTCACCGCGTGCAACAATGGAATCCCAGCCGCCCTCGCCGGCGCCATGGCGGTGAAATGGCGGAAAAGGGTCTCGCTCGAAAGCACGCTGCGCATGCCGATGAGGACCGCTCGCCCCTCGCCGGCAATCGTCAGGGCATCCTCGACGATCGCCCGGCACTTCGTCGCTTCGTCAGGGAAAAACCGGATCGGCAGGATCCGCCTGGCGACCGGTCGGTGGGTGGGAATCGAGAGGGTCGAGAGACGGTAGACCCCCAGGAGTTCCGCCCGGGCCTCGGCGGCGGTCCCGGTCATCCCCCCCATGCGCGGGAAGAGACGAAAAAACCTCTGGAAACTGAGACGCGCCGATACCTCCGTCGGCGGTGAGATCGGCACCCCTTCCGAGGCCTCCAGCACCTGCTGCATCCCCACCGACAAGGTCCGCTGATCGGCCAGGCGACCGGTCAACTCGTCCACCAGGACGATCTTGTCATCCCGTATCACATAATGCTGGTCGCGAACCATGAGGTGCATCGCATAGAGGGCCTGCTCCACCACCTCCGCCACCCGCGACGGACTCTGCCAAAAAGCAGAAAAGGTGGTCGTCAACCCGGCCAAATACCGCTTCCCCTCGTTCGTCAGCTCGACATGGCGCAACGCCCGGTTGAGCCGGTAATGACGCTTCTCCTCCAGCGACCGCGCCAAGGCCACCGCGTCTCGGGCCGCCGCCTCCATCGAACCGTCCGGGCGCGGTGTCGAGATAATCAGGGGAGTCACCGCCTCGTCGATGAGAACGCTGTCCGCCTCATCGACGATCACCTGCTGAAGCCCCCGCATCACCACCTGCCCCCCGCCTCCGGTCGCCGCCGCGAAAGGGACCCCCCCCAACTCCCGCAAAGCCAGTCCCGTTCGCGACGGGCTCTTCCCGAGGGCCAGCTTGTCTCGCAGGTAGTCCCCCAGCAACTCCTTGGCCGTCGTATAGACCACGTCGTGCCGGTAGGCAGCCTGCCGCCCCTCCATGGGCGTCTCCCCGTCGATATGGGTCACGCTCAGGCCGCAGTAGGCAAAAAGCCGGGCGAAGAGTTCCGCATCCCGACGCGCCAGATAATCGTTGGCCGTCACCACCTGGCAAGGCCAACCGCGCCAGGCCGCCGTCACCACCGCCAGCGCTGCCGTCAGGGTTTTTCCCTCCCCGGTCGCCATCTCGGCAATATAATTCTCCAGGAGGGCCAACGCCCCCATCACCTGCTCTTCATGCGGAATCAACCCAGTGACCCGCCGCACCGCCACCACCGCCACCTTCAGCGAAGCATCGAGGATCGCCGGCGCCCCCGGATCGACCGCCCCCCGGGAGACCGCTACCTGGCGCCCCATCTCCTCGCGCAGAAATTCCTCCCCCGCCGAATAAAGCGCCTCCGCCGCCTCCAGGATCAGGATCGACCGCAAGCGCAACAAGGCCACCGGCCGGTGCCACCAGCGACGCCATAAAGCTCCCACCCGGTATCCCATCCGGTCCAGCCAGATCAACGGCTCCCGCTCGCGATGCGCCGCCAGAACAAAGAGCCTCTCCGAGGGCGGCATCGAGCCCCCCCCCGGCTCCCCCAAGGTCTCGGCCAATCCCAGGGAAAACCGCCGCCGTGACAGCCCCTGCGGTGACGACAATGACCTCATCGACGATCACCCGTCACAACCGATAACGCTTCTGGAAGAACTGACGCGCCCCGGTCCAGAGTTGCCACAGCAGCGGACGCCAGGGCAGTTGCACCCGAATCCAACCCGCCCGACCGTGTCGCAACCCGCTCGCCCCAAACCGCTCCAGGGTTTCGTCGAGACGAACCTGGAGGAGAAAATAGGGCTCGGCACTCTGCCGACCGGTCGGATCGGTGGCCGTCACCGGAACCCCCCCCCCGGCCCCCGGTCCCAGCGCCGCCGAGGGCAAGGTCTCCCGCGAGTGCGGAACCAGAGTCAGATGGTGCGCCGTCAATACCCGCCCCACCTCCCCGTCCAACCTGACCTCCAGGGAATCGCCCCGCGCCTCCACCACCGCCACCGCCGCCTCCTGGTGGATCACCCCCTTGAAGTAATGGCTGCGATCGTCCACCAGTTGCCCCAACTCCGTCCCCTTCGCAAGCCACGTTCCCTGGCGTTGGAAAAGCTCCGGGGCAACCCAAAACCCTTCCTGCACTGCCCTCACCGTCAGCTCCGCCAACTGCCGGGAGAGCGAGGACCTCAACTTCTCCAGGGTCGCCAGCCTCTCCCGGACCGGCGACAGATCGACCGCCCCCTCGTCCACCGACTTGGAAGCCAGAAATCGGGTCTGGGTCAGTTGCGCCTCCACCCCGCGAAGCTCCGCCTGCAGTTCCGGATTGGCCAACTCCGCCAACACCGTCCCCTCCAGCACCCACCGCCCCGACGGGACCGGAACCCCAACCACCACCCCAGCCGTCTCCGCATGCACCGTGACCAGTCTTTCCGCCTCCACCACCCCGGGCAGGACCCGATTGTCGGGTACCGGCACCAGCACGAATACCCCAAGCAGCAGAGCCACGACCGCCCCGGCTCGTTGCAGCAACTGTCGCTGCTGAAACCGAAAAAGCGGGCTTTTGAGGTTCTTAAACTGCTTTTGCAACGGCAGAACAAACGAGGTCAGGGCCATCGCCACCGCCACCACCAACCCCACCCCCAGGTAGGCATCGGCAATGAAGATGACGATCCCTCCCATCACAAACAGGCGGTAGAGGTTGGAGCCCAGATAAAACCCGATCAAACCGGTCAGTTCCCACCGTCCGGGACGATCCTCCTCGCTCTCCTCGACCCCCAGGATGCGCCGTTGAAACCACTGGTGGAAGGTCGCCTTGCAGCGCTCGTGCAGGTTGGGCATGCCGATAAGGTCGGAGAGGATATAATAGCCGTCGAACCGCATCAGCGGATTCAGATTGAAGACCACGGTGTAGATCGCGGTGGTGAACATCAGGTTGTAGGCCAACTCGTTCACCGCCCCCGGCGGCGAGTGGGCCCAGACCACCGTCGCCACCGCCGCCACCACCAGATCCACCACCATCCCGGCGGCACCGATGGCCGCCCGCTGATAACGATCCCGCAGCCCCCAACTGGCGCTGACATCAACATAGGGCAGCGGCGTGAACATGAGCAACATGAAGCCCATGGTGCGCACTTCGCCGCCAAAGCGCGAACACATCCCCGCGTGCCCCAACTCGTGCAACCCCTTGGTCACGAACACCGCGAGGTAGAGCAACAGCACGTTGTTCCATTGCAGAATATTCGCCGCCTGGGACCATGCCCGCTCCCCGGCAAGGACCAACTCCGCCCCCCCCCAAAGCAACAGCAGGGTCGATATCACCGCCCCCGTCCGACTGAAAACGGCCCGGATCACCCCGGCACCACGGCGCAACCATGGCTCAGGGTCCACCAGGGGGATCCGGAAAAACATCAGCTCCGTAAGCCGGGCCAGAAAGGGTTTGCGCTTCTTCCGCGCTCCACGCTCCAGGAGACGCCGCTCGTCCGTCCCGGCCTCGACGATCAGGAGATTGCTGTTGTACAGGCTGGTGAGAAGCTGAAAAACCTCTTCCTGGCCCGGGGTCTCGACCGGTTCCTCTTCGATGGCCGTCCGCCAGATCTCGTCGACCGTGGCCTCGACCCGGAGCCGATCGATGAAGCGCCAAGTCGACGGCGCCACCCGATGGAAGCTGTTGGTGATACGATCGTGGAGGAGATACCAGGGCTCGCCCCGGTATTCATGATAGCGAACGAAGACCGTCGCCCGAAGAGCCAGGCGCAGCCCCGCCACCCGGAACCAGTTTTCCGAAAAGGTCTTGCCCATTCCCTACCAAAAAACCAGGCTCTACAACATCCGTCCCCCGCCCGGCTTACCCAGGTCGATCCTGGCCGGCAGGCCGGGACGAACCTCCTGACCGGAGTCGGAAAGCTCGATCTTGACCTCCCTGAGACCGCTTGCCGCGTCAACCACCGGCGAGACGAACAACACCCGCCCCCGCACCGACTTCGGCTTGTCGCCCTCCCCGACCTCGAGCTCCACCGCATCCCCCTCTGCAAGCCCACCAACCAGGGAGACCGGCACATTGGCCACAAAAAGGACCCGGGTCAGATCGCACACCCGGACGACCGGCTCGTTGGCCTGGACACTCTCACCCGTCTGCTTGAAAACCTTGGTGACAATCCCCCTGGTCGGCGAACGCAGGGAGCGCCGGTCGAGGTTTTCCCGGGCAATGCGATAATCCAAACCCTCCATCTTCTCGGCATTGACCAGCCGTTCATGTTCGGCAAGCGCCACGGAGTGGGCCAACTCGCGATTCTCCACCTCCTCCCGGCTGATGCCGCGGCTCGCCGCGAAAATCTCCCGGGCCGCCGCCAACTGCTTTTCGGTCGTCGCCTTGCGCGCCTCCGAGGCGGTCAATTCCGCCTTGTTTTTCCACTGGAGCTGGCGCCGCTCCACGTCCAACTGCTCGGCCACGATATCAAGATGCGCGAGCAGGGTCCCGTCCTTCACCGCACTCCCCTCGGTGACAGCCACCTTCGCCAGGCGCCCGGCAAGCGGCAGCCCCAGGTTGAGATCGTAGAGACAGCGGGTCACCCCGGAGACCTTGCTCCCCTCGATCCGGGAGAGGGACTCTTCGGACGCCCCCCCCGCCCCGGCAATCGGCCCACCCGGTGACAATAAGGGCGGAACCTTCTCCTCGGCGGTCAACGCCCCAGGCGCAACCACCACCCCCGCCACCAACAAGCCCGACAGAAACACCAAGCGCCCTTTCCAAGCTCGCATCACGTCGTCACCCGCCCTCATTCCAGACCCAGCCGCGAGAGGACCGTCCCCTGCGCCTGGGATACGATGAAACTCGCCCGATTAGCCAGAACGATGCTGTCGACCAGGGCCTCTTCGGCCACCAGAAGATCCAACTGCTTGCGCATGAGATCGATCGACGAGCGGTTGCCCTCTTTCACCAGATTTTCGTCGATGGCCACCAATCGCTTCTGGGCCTCCACCGTCTGCCGATGCTCCTTGACCTGGCGCAGGGCCTTGTCGAGGATGCTCGCACTGCTCATCATCTCGTTGGCAATCCGCTGCTGCACCGCCGATTGCGCCAGCTCCACCTGCCGCCGGCGCAGACGCGCCGCCTCCAACTCGCTCTCCTTCTTCTCGTCACCGAAAATACCCATCTTGAACTGAAGACCGACCATCCAACTGCTGTAGGGGACCCGAACATCGCGGAAATAGGAATCGAACGGACGGTATTCGGAGACCGTATTCAAATCCTCATAACCATAACGCGCCACCATGTTCATCTCCGGCAGGGCCTGATTCCGCGCCAGATCGACTTGCACCTCCTCGCGATCCACCCGAATCTGGTTGATCCGGTTCTCCGGTCGGGAAGAGAGCGACTCGGTCAGAACCTCCGTCAGCCAGCGGGGCTCGCCACCGCCCCCCGTCGGGGGAGCCCAAATCCCCAGCGAACCGATCTCGGACCCGCCCGCCGAAGAGGCCCCTTCCCCCGAGGTGGCCCCCGTCGCAACCGGCTCCCCGCCGGCAGTAGCGGCGGGAGCCGCAGTCGCCGAAGCCCCGCCTGGAGAATCGGCGGTCGCCGGCGGCGTTCCACTCCCCCCAGCCGCCTCACCCGCCGGGGTCTCCTCGCCCCCACCCTCGGCGGAAATCTTGACCGGGGTGGCCAGCAATTCCAGGGAATCGGCCACCCGATAAGAGCGGGGGCCAAAATCCCGACCCCGCTCCCTGGCACGCACCGATATCAGGGCCTGCAGGGAGTTCATCTGCTCCTCGAGGTCCTGCTGCGCCTGGCTGAACGAGGCCCGCCGCTGCGCCACCAGCGAGGCGGCCTCCATCAGGTCACCGGAGGATTTCAAGCCCCGCCGCTCCTGTTGGCGGACCTCCGCCAGCAGGCGATCGACCAGTGCCAACGACTCGCCACGGAGGCGCATCCGCTCCCGCGCCCGCTGCGCATTGAAATAGACGACGATCCCCTCCATCACCCGCTGCGTCAACACCTGCCTGACCGTCTCCCGGGCAATCGCCTGTTCCTGCTCCGCCAGGCGAATCGGGCTCATGGTCACATCGTATCCGGCCCCCCGGAGGAGGGGATGGGTCACCTTGGCGCCAACATAGGCCTTGTATTCCGGCGAGGCCGAATCAACCACCTTCTGCAAGGAATTGATCGAGCGCGAAACATTGTAGGAGAGTTCGACATCACCACCCGTGGGGACCTTCATCCCCAGGGCGGTATTGTACTGATCGACATCCGAGCGGTACTGGGCCTGATTCGACCGCTGCAGGATCTCGTTCGAGGAGTTCAGGACATAACTCCCCTCCCGGTTGGTGCTGATCGCAACCGAGGGCTCGAACATGCTCTCGGCGCCAACGATCTTCTCGCCGGCGATCTCCTCTTCCAGTCGCTGCACCATGATATTTTCGTCGGCGTCATAGATCAAATCGATGAAGGATTTCAGGGACAAAGGCTCCGGGGAGAGAGGCGTCTTGCCCGGAACCACCGGCTCCTCGGCGGAAGCCTTCCCGACCCGGGCCGGATCGACCTCGGAGAGTTGGGACGCCGCCTCCCGCGTCGGTCCTCCCCGAGGGCGATCCTTCTCCGCACCATCATCAACGGCACTCGCAACCCCGCTCCC
>JADGCL010000038.1 GCA_015229005.1 Magnetococcales bacterium | reverse complement strand
GTGGGGGGGGGAGGGTGGTGTTGCGGCGCCGGTAGTCTCCGGGGAGGGGTTGGTTGGAGGCGCGGCGGCGCCGTGGCCCGCCGAGGCGGCTGCGGGGGGGGAGGCGGTTGAGGACAGGGGGGAGTCGTCGCCGGTCGGGGGGCCGGACCCCGGGCCGGAATTTGGCGAGGTCAAACTGGATTTTCGGCAGGCGGCGGTTTTCCGCTCCTGGTTCGTGCGCATTGTCGCCGAGGTGTTGCGCGGCGGTCCGTCTCCCCGTTGGGTGGACCGGGATTGTGCCAGCCTGGTGCGGTTCGCGGTCAACGAGACCCTCCGTCCCCATGACGCCGGGTGGCGGCGGGCGAGTGGTCTGAGCCCCGCCCCGACCCCGCCGGAGCTGGTTCTCACCCCTGCCCAGCGGCGGTTGCGGAATCGCTGGAGGAGTCCCGAGGGTGGTGTGGCCTCCTATGTCACCGCTCTCGGACTGGTGCAGGAGAACACCGTGTTCGTCGGTCGGGAGCCGCTGCATGCCCTGCCCGGCGACCTGCTCTTCTTCGACCAGGGCGACGATCAACACCTGATGATCTGGACCGGTGATGGTGTCGCCTACCATCGCGGCGTTTCGACCCCGAAGGATCATGGTCTGCGTGCCGTCTCTTTGGAAAAATTGCTCAATTGGAAGGACTCCCGGTGGCAACCCAAGAGCGAAAATTCCAATTTCCTGGGCGTCTATCGTTTTTACTTCTTGCCCTCCTGAGCCTTTTCGGGGGCACCCCGGCGTGGGCCGGGGAGTACGGCCTTCGCGGCATTCCGGAGAGCGGTTACGAACCCGCCCCGGGGGGGAGCTTCTTTCTGTTGGCCGATTCGGGTTTCGGCAGCGGCGAGAAGGCTGTCATTCGCCTGGAGGGGCCCGAGGAGGCGCTGGAGCGCTATACTGGTGTCGACATCGTCCTTTATCGCATCCCCGATCCTCTGGAATTTTTGCGCGAACAGCGGAACCTGCACCGGGTGCGGTTTCCCGGGCGCCACGAGGGCGAAGGGCTTGCGAACGCGCTGAATTACGTCTGGGATGTCTGGTACAAGAAATCCCGCCTGGGGTGGCAGCGGATCTTTGCCGCCGGGGCCAGGGCCCAGGCGGTGGCCCAGGAGCCCCTCCTCAAGCAGGCCCCGGCCCATACTTATCGCACCCGCTTCGAGGACAATCCCCAGTATGCGCCGCTGGCGGACTTTCCCGTGGTCGGTCGGTTTCGTTATCCCCTGTGGGAGGCCCGTCCGGTGCAGCCGCCGCGGGAGGCGATGGTGAAGGGCTCCAGCCACGAGTTCGTCCGGGTTCGTCGGGGCAATGTCCCCCTTCCCCTGGGGGAATTGTCGCCCGGGCTCTACCTGGTGGAGGGGTTGCTGGGGCGTTATCGGGCGGCGACGCTGCTCTTCGTTTCCGACACGGCGGCGATCACCAAGAGTTCGGGCGATCAGTTCTTTGCCTGGACCGCCGATAAGCAGAGCGGTGCCGCTGTCGAGGGGAGCCGCCTGCTGCTCACGGATGGCACCGGGACTCTGCGGGAGGGTGTCACCGGGGCGGATGGCGCCGCTGTTTTCGAGTTGCCTGTTCTGGAGCGCTCCTATCTCATCGCCCTGGACCGGGCGGGGGGGGTCTTCGTTTCGGAGAATTTCTATTACGACAGCGAGCTCCACGACGCCAAGCTCTTTGCCTTCACCGACCGCCCGCTCTACCGTCCTGGTGATACGGTACGGTTCAAACTGGTGGGACGCCATTTTCTCGATGCCCGCCGTTCGCAGCCGCTTGCGGCCGGGCCGGTTCGTCTGACGGCCCTGGACCCCTCGGGAGCGCCGGTTGCCACCACCACCTTTTCCCTGGATTCGGAGGTGGGGGGCGATGGCGCCTTTCAACTCCCCGATCAGGCCCCGCCCGGGGGCTATACCATGCGCCTCACCTATCGGGGCGAACCCTACGCCGCCTCTTTCCGCGTCGCCCGCTACGCCAAGCCTCACTATGATATCGATGTCAGCTTTGCCAGGAAGAGCTTCAAGACCGGGGAGCGCATTTCCGGGGTGATCCGGGCCCGCTATCCTGGAGGCCAGCCGGTCTCCGGGTTGAAGCTGGAACTCGATCTGCGCTCCCAGACCCTGGCGATGTCGGACTACGAACATCGCCAGCGCGGTCGGTTTCCGGTCAAACTGAAAAAAAGTGCGTTGACGGCCGACGAACGGGGGGAGGCCGGTTTTTCCCTGCCGGCGGTCAGCCAGGCGAGCCGTTTGACTTTGCGGGTGGTGGGCTCGGACGGCTCTTCCTACCGGGTGTCGGCGATTCGCGATCTGCTGGTGGAGGCTCGTGCCCCGGACTATCGTATCGAGAGCGAAAGCCGGGTCACCCAGCCCGGGGAGAGTGTGACCTTCACCCTGCACCGTTCTGGGGGGGCCGGGGGAAGGGTTGCCTCCTGGAGCATGGTGCGCCTGGAGGGGGGGGTGGAGGAGGGGGGCTATCTCGAACCCGGCGAGGAGTTGTTCGAGGTCGCCTTTCCCAAACCCGGTTCCTATCAGCTCGAAGTGAGAGACGAGGAGTCTCGCCCCGTCGGCACGCTCTCCCACTGGGTGGCGGGGGAGGGGATGCGGCCGCCGGTCGATGGTTTTTCCCTGGTCCTGGATCGGGAGCGGTATCGCCCCAAAGACACGGTGCGGGCTTTGGTCACCTTCGCGGGTCCGGTGCAGGAGGCGCTGTTCACCCTGGAGCGGGATCGGGTCCACCACCATGGTTTGCTCTCCCGGGGGGCGGATTGGTTCCGACTCCAGCAGCGCGGTCCTTCCCAGTGGGAGGTGGAGATCCCGGTCACCGAGCTGTTCCAACCCAATCTCACGTTCTCCGTCGCCATTTTTCAGGATGGAAAATATTCCTTCCGGAACAAGGGGATTCGGGTTGAGAACGATCCGATTGCGATCGCCTTGACCCCGGACAAGCCCCGTTATCGTCCCGGTGAGCGGGTGACGGTGGCGATGACGACCACGGTGGCGGGAGAGCCGGTTGCCGCCAACCTGGCGGTGGGGGTGGTGGACGAGATGGTCTATGTGCTGCAACCGGAACTGGCCCCGGACATTCGGGACTTTTTCGGCCACTGGCGGCGCAATCAGGTGCGCACCCTGTCGAGCCTCGACTTTTTCACCTACGACCAGGCGATTCCCGCCGTTGACGGGGAGACTCCCTCCCGCTTCGATCGCCCCGTCAAGTTGCTGGAGCGCCCCCGCCGGGAGAACGTCGACACGGCGGCGTGGTTCCCCCGGCTCAAGACCGATGCCGAGGGGCGGGGGAGTTTTTCCTTCGTCATGCCCGATTCTCTCACCCGCTGGCGCATCACCGCCCGGGCGACCACCCCTGCCGGCGATCTGGGGCAGGAGAGCGCCGCCCTGGTTTCGGAGAAGGCGGCCTATCTCAAGTGGAGTGGCCCCACCCGGTTGCGGTTGGGGGATGCGATCCAGGCGGTGTTGCTGGCCTTCAACACCGCCACGGAGCCGCAGGAGGCGCTCCTGGAGTTTGCCGGGGATCCCCCCCGGCAATTGACGCTGAAACCGGGGATCAACCATCTCTCCTTGCCGGTCGAGGCCGAGGCCGACCGGGTGGTGGAGAGTCGCCTTGTTATTGGTGGTGAGGAGGTGGACCGGTTGCAGACCCCTCTCACGGTGGATCCCGTGGAGTGGCGCGAGCGGACGACTCGGAGGGTGGAACTCACGGGACGCACCACTGCGGTGGTCCTGCCGCCGGGGGCGCGGGAGGCGCGGGTGATCCTGGCGCGGGGGGTCGATTCCCAGTTCCGGCGGGTGGCCTCCGGACTGGTCGACTACCCCTACGGTGGCGTCGAGCAGACGGCGAGCCGCTTGATTCCCCTGGCCCTGGCCTATGGCTCTCTGCGCCACCGTTCACTGGATCCGGCATTTCTGACCCGGCTGCGGGATCGCCTGGGCAATCAGCGGTTCCGCCTGGCACAGATGGCGGGTCCGGATGCCGGCTTCACCTGGTGGGGTGATCAGACCCGGGGGGATCCCTTCTTCACCGCCTACGCCTATTTTGCCGACCACCTGGCCCTTTCGGCCTTGGGGCTCACGGCGCCCGAAGAACACTGGATGGGGGTGATGAAGGTCTACCATGAGGGTTTTGCCGAAGGGCGACCGCTCCTGAACGCCCTCTCCCTCTGGCTGGCGGGGGAGCTGCGATTGCCGGTGCGGAACCAGGCCTTGGCGGTGGCGAAGGCGCTCCTTGAGGAGTCTCCCCCCCGGGTGTTCCCGGTCTCCCCGGTGCTTCCGGTGCAGCCGGCTTCCCCGGCGCCACCGACCCCGGGAGGGGCTCGTTCCGAGGTTTGCCGGATCCTGAGTGTGGAGGAGACGCCGGCGGGGCGGGAGCTGGCCCTGGTGGTGTTGGCGCTCCTCCTGGGGGAGGATGGAGGCCGGGTTCCCGGTTTCGTCGAGGCGGCGCGGGAGGCTGGGGCGTGGTTGGGGGGTCGTAGCGAGTCCCTCCCCCGGGCCTTGAATCTTCTCCACCGGGTTCGGGTGGGCGGCGAGAGGGTCGAGGCCGGGGAGGCCGCCGCCATTCTAGCCTCCGTTTCGGACCAGGCCCCCACCCTGGATCGGGCCTTGGCCCTGATTTTCATCCATCGCGCCCTGGGGGGGGGCGGGGCGGAGCCGGAGGGCGAACTCCCTGCCCTGGAGGCGCCGTGGATCCGTTGGCCCACGGAGGTGGGGGGGGTCGAGTGGCGCCTCCCCGGCCTGCCGGGGGGGGGGCTGGAGCTCACCCTGGCTGCCGATCCGCCCCCTGGATTGACCGCCGAGGTCACCTATGAGGAGGCGCATCCCCGGGAGGGTGGGGAGGGGGTCGACCTTGGCCTTGAGAGGCGGATCTACCTTTTGACGCCGGTCGCGGATCGCCCGGATCCCGACTATATGGGGGACGAACATCCCATCGAGACGCTTTTCGCGGCCAGGCAGGTCGCTCCCGGGGAGCCCCTGGAGGCGACGGCGCTCTATCTGGACGAGGTGACCCTTGATCCTCGCGGGGTGAATCGCCGCTTCGGGCTGCTGGAGGTTCCCCTGCCGCCCGGGGCGGAGCTGGATCCCTTTACCTGGGGCATGGGGGTTCGGGGGATGGAGGGCGAGGAGGAGCCGGTGCCGCTGCTGGAGACCCGGGCCGAGATGGGCGAGGGGAGCTATGTCGTTCCCGTTCCGGCCCTTGTCGGTGACGGGGAGCAGGGGGAGACGGTGTTCCGCCATCTTGTCCGGTTTCCGGTGCGGGGGAGCGTGAATCTGCCGCCGGTGCGTTATGCCTCCACGGTCGATCCGGAGGCGCGGGCCTGGGGGGAGACTCCCCCGACGTTGGTGATTCGGTGAGCCTGAATGTGCCGACCGGTCGGGGGAAGCCATTGCCCTCGTCTTCTTTCGGGAAGCGCCTTCGGGGGATGTTTTCCGGGGCGCTGGCGGCGGGCATGTTCTGGCTGCCGGGCCTTCCCGGGGTGGGGGTCTCGACGGCGGCGGAGCCGGCGCCGCCCTGTTGGCGGGATCTCAGGGCCGAGGCATGGTTGGCCGCGCAGGAGTCGGGGTGGGTGCGGCGCCTGGCGGGATATCCCGGGTATGAATCCCCGGGGAGCCTGGTGGTCTGCCGGGAGTCGGGGGGGAGGGCGCACGTTGCTGGGGGTGATGCCGGGGGGCGGATTCACCTGCCGCCGATGGCCACCGACGAGGCGCGGCTCTCTCTGGCCCATGAGTATCTCCATTGGGCCTTTCGGCGGCACCCGGTCGCCCGGGATGAGCGATGGATCGAGGGGATGGCCCGGCTGTTGGTGCTGGGGGAGGAAGGGCAATGAAGGGGATGCCGATGGTGGGGTTGGCGGCGCTGCTGTTGGTCGCGGGAAGCGCCGCAGGCGGGGATGTGGCGGACCCGGTTGTGGAGACGCCGGTTGTGGATGTGCCGACTGCGTCGCCGGTTGTGGATGTGCCGACTGCGTCGCCGGCTGTGGAGGCTCCGGTTGTGGATGTGCCGACTGCGCCGCCGGTTGTGGAGGTGCCGGTTGCGGAGATGATTCGCGCCGACCCGGCCCTGGCCGCGGCCGAGGCCCGCATGCAGGCCTTGTATGCCGAGGTACAGGTGGCCCTGGCCGACGATCCCGAGGCGTGGGGGCGGGTGGAACGGGGGCAGGCGGCGTGGCTTGTGGAGAGCCGGGATCGTTGCCCGGATGCGGCCTGTCTCGGGTCAGCCTACGAGTGGCGCCTGTTGGCGTTGGAGGAGGCGATCCCCCGCCCCATCACCCTGGAGGCCCCCCTGGGGGGATGGCGCAACTCCTTTGGCGAGGAGGTGGCCTATACCCAGGTGGTCCGTTACCCCGCTTCCACCGCCAATACCGAGGAGCCCGAGGACGCGGAAGGGGTGCGGATGCAGCGAACGGCCCTGATTCGCGGCTTCATTGGCCGGAACCCCAAGTCGGTCGACAGGGCCGCCGACGGAGCCTCTTCCGGCGGGGATGCCGCTGTCCCGGGGGGTGGGCCGCCCCATACCTTGATCGTCAACGGCGTGCCCATGCCGCTCCTCCTGGAGAACGGCAGGGAGTTCAGCCGGCCCTATTTTTTCGGCACCGGCTCCAACGGGGTGGAGATTCGCTCCCCTTTTGGTTCCACCATGGTGCGGCGGCAATTTTATGAGGCTTACAACGAGAAGTTGGCCCCGCGCCTGCGCATTGTCCTGTCTTGGGACAGCGATTCCACCGACATCGATCTCCATGTCATCTCTCCCAAGAGGGAGCATTGTGCCTATTTCGATCGGGTCACGCCCAGTGGCGGCGCCCTGGATGTCGATGTCACCACGGGTTACGGTCCTGAGATCTTTTCCCACCCGGCGCCACCGCCGGGGGTCTATCTCGTCTACATCAACTATTTTGGTGGTGGATGGGATGGATGGGGGGGCGAAGAGGATCCGGAACGGCCCATCACCGTGGCGACGGTGACCGTGGTCAGTGAGGAGGGGACCCCCGACGAGAAGCTGATGACCTACACCCTCCCCATGCGTCGTCCCGGGGAATTGGTCGAGGCGGCGCGGTTCGTCTACCCTTAGAACCCGGAATTCCGGGGAGGCAGATCTTTGCGGTCCGCCAGGAAATCCTCGGGAACCGTTTGCGGTTCAGCGAAGAAATCATCCCAGGACTGAGGGCGGGGTGACAGGATGACATCCTCTCCCTCGCGACGAATGAACACCTCATTTCCCTGGAAACGGAACTCCCGTGGAAGGCGCACCGCCTGACTGCGATCATTGTTGAAAAGCTTTGCGGTCTGAGCGGGCATGGCGGCTTCTCCTGGCACGTGCTGGTAGTGTGTGTCCGAGTATAGACTGTTACTGAAAAGTTCAACGCCCATTGTACTCGAAGAGCCGTCTCTGCCCTGACATCATTCCATCGCCGCCGTCGCTTCATCCTCCAACCCCTTCAGGCTGTCCGGCAACAATCCCTGGAAGTCCCGATGGAGGTCCTTGCGTCCGAGGCCGTACTCGGCCATGGCCACCGCCAGATCTTCCCGGACCTCCCGCATCGCCTCCTTTCCCTTGGCGAGGGTCTCGCAACGGTAGCCGTGACAGAGCATCTTCAAGGCGGCCCCGTCACCGGCGGGATCCAGGTTGAACTGATACTTGAAGCCGTCCCGGTAGAGGACCAAAAACCATTCCCGGTGTTGTGGTGAGCGGGAGGTGATCGAGGCTGCCCAGGCGGGTTCCTCGTCGGTATCCAGGAAGGAGACCGCCCGGGGGTGAAGGTGCGTGGCGATACCGAAGTAGTCGAAGATACCTCGGGTGATGTCGATGGTCGTGAGCAGGCGCCCCACCCGTCCCGGCGGTTCCTTGCCGCCGAAGAGGAGAAACGGCACCCGCGTCACCTCTTCTTGCGGGTGGTGTCCGTAGAGGAAGCGGGTCTCCTGGAAGATGGAGCCATGATCGGCGGTGACGATGAAGATCGCGTCGCGATCGAGCCCTTCCGCCCGGACGGCCTGGAAGAAGGGAACCAGCATCGCATCCAGGTGGGCCCCCCCCTCGCGCCGATAACCCTCCTCGATCTGGCGGACGAAGTCGGCATCACGGGCGGAAAAACGGTTTTCATCCGCCGCGATCCGGGCGAAGGCCTCGGCCTCGCCCGGAGGAAGTACCTTGGCCATCTCCTCCTGGGAGACCCACAACCCGGGGTCCTGATTCATCTTGAAATTGATATGGAAGCTGAGAAACGTGCGCCTGGCCCCTTCCCGCAGACGCCGGACCTCCGGCAGCGCCACCTCGGCGAAGGGATCGACCAGCCGGGGGCGGTTGATGAGATCGAAGATGACCTTCTCTCGTGGCCCCAGGCGCGAGGTGCGCAGTGACCCGCGCCGATAGAGAAAGAAATTGTAGTCGAGGCCCAGGAGACGGGGCAGGGCGATGTTCTGTTCGGTCAGGAAGCTCGACCGCAGACCGGCATAATCGGTCAGGCGCTGGGCCTCGGGGATGCCGTTGGTGTGGAAGGTGATCCAGCGGGTGCGCACCCCGTTTTGTTGCAACGTTCCCACGAGGTCGCCCCGGGATGGGGCGGAAGAGCCGAAGGCCCAGCGGGGGTCCCCGTGATAGAGGGTGGCGAAATAGCCGTGGGTCCAGACGGCGGCCGTGTGGGCGTTGTCGTAGATACGGGCGCTTTCGGCCAGCTTGTCGAAGGCGATTGGCGTCGTTTCCGGATTGAAGGTGTGGAAGAGCTGGGTGGGGAAGCCGTCGAGGAGGATGAAGACGAGGTGTTTCTCTTCGCCCGCCGCCGCCCGGGGTTTGAGGCCGCGGGTGTATCCCACGAGCCCCGACAGGGTCACCACTCCCAGGGGCAGGAGGAATCGTGCCAGGGTGGTGACCCGTTCCCGCACCTCGGCCTCGCCGGGAAGGAGGCGGACGATCCCCCAGGAGAGAAAGAGGATCGCCGCCATGGCTCCGGCGAATTGGGGAATGGAGGCCGATTCCACGAAATTGCGGGCCCGCCAGGAGAGGAGCTGCGCCCCGAAGATCGCCAATCCCCCGAGGATCAGCACCACCGGCATCCGCGCCAGGGCGAGGTCCCACCCCCGACGCTCGCCCCTTCCTCCGATGGCTCGTGCCGCTTCCCAGACCAGGGCGAAAAAAAGGGTCAGGGCAAAGGCCGACGCCAACCCCAAGGGGAGGGCATTCAGGGGATCGCTGTGGAAAAGGAGCCGGTCCTGGATGGAACTGACGACGATGGCCACGGTCAGGAGCGCGACCGCAAATTGCAGGCAGAGACGATCAAACCATCGGGCCATGGGGTTCGCCTCTCGCATGATGCCCTGCGGGTGTCCCGGGCAGATTGGGGGTCGACATGCCCTTCACCCACCGGGGGATGGTGGGAAAGGCGGACTCTCTTGCCGATTTTATCGTCAGAGGTCGAATTTCCGACAAGCTTGGGCGAAAAGCTCCCGGAATCCGTGACGGTACCGATTCTCTGTACCACAAAACGTCGGCCTTATGGAACGGTGTCAGGCGACCAGCCGAGGCGACACCAAGTCCCTGGGGAACTGGTGTGGACTCTACTCCACGGCCAGGACTGTGTTAAAATTACAAAAGATAATTCATGGCAGGATTGTCTTGGCTTTTTTATATATTTAGTGATATGTAAAAGACGAATTCCGTTGATTGTAAACAATTTCAATTGAAAATTTACATGATTTGTGATACGTAAAGGGGAGCGGATCGTGGTCCGTTTTGTTTGCCTGATCCGGCCCAGTCACCAACTTGAGGAGCAGCACGATGTCGAGCTACAAGAAAGATCAAAAAAATAAATGTTGGACCCGCCAACGGAAGGACGGTTCACCCTATGTCACCTGTGAGGGTGATGAGGGAAGCAGTTCGAGGCATCACCGGGGCGATCGGTTTCATCAACCGCCGGACTTGTCCAAGCCACCGTCCTACGGTTGGGATGAGGTCGATAGAAACATTGAGACGACCATTCAGGGGAGCCATTCCGATTGGGTCGATCGGGTGAATAGTTCTGGGGAGTGGGATTATAAGGAAAAAAAGGAAGATGAAGAACGCCATCCGTGGTCCGAACGTGAACGCATGGGGAACGTCAACTATGGTGCCACCTGCGTGGCGGTCGGTCATGACCCTGACCTCTGCCTGAGGGCAGGTGGCGCCTTTCAGGGCTACAGCGACTGGAATAATGATCATGAACCGTTTGTCAACAGCTCCGGTCGTCCCTGGGATCTTGACGGGACAAGCTGTTATGGGGAGCCTGCCGATGACTGCCAGCAGGTGATCGAAGGCATTCGCTACGGGTTGGACTACCTGAACCGTACAGGTCGGCGGAGGTGATTGCAGACCCCGTCGCGCGGAATGGCCATTCCGCGCGACGGGAGACGGAAAAATTGAGATATCCATATCTCTCCCGATTTTTCTGGATGGGGGATGTCCCATGCTTGTGACCATGTTTCCGTGGTTTTTTCGGCGCCCGATTCTGATCGGGTCGTTGCTTATGTTTTTTATTACATGGTTTTATATATGGATTGCATGGTTTGCAACTCTGCCGGACTGGTATCTTGCTTATAAATTTGCAATGGAAAAGAAAAAATTTTATAAGTTGGCGTCTATGTTAATTCAAGATGAGGCTGAATACGGAAGCATGATAAACAATGGCCATTACGCTGAATGCTGTTCCATTTATATCGATAAATCTGGAAGGGTCAATTTGATAACGACAGGCCGGGAAGGATTGACAGATTTGAGACTTAAAGAATATGAATCATTAATGAACGAGATTGGTGTAGTCAGTATTGGGCCTTTTGGTAGAGGGAAACGTAATGTTTGGATAACGGTTTCACATTTCATCGGCGGTTCGGTGCAGTATCTTTACTCTGAAGATGATCCAATAAATTGCGAAGAATATATATTTGACATCTCGGGAGGTATGCCGGCGTACAGATGTAGACAGCTTGATGGAAGATGGTACTTGTTTCATGTTCCTTTGTGATGATCGCCGGGCCACGGAACCGGGTCCTGATACATCTGGGTGATATTGGATCGTTGATGGTATTGCCTGTCAGGGAAGATCCTCAATGCGGTCGACGCTGAAACCGGCGTCTGCGATCAAGGTGAGGGCGTCTGCGATCAAGGTGAGGGTGCCTGCCAGCAGGTGATCGAAGGTATTCGCTATGGGTTGGACTACCTGAACCGAACAGGTCGGCGGAGGTGATTGCAGAGCCTGTCGTGCGGAATGGCCATAAATATCCATTCCGCACGACGGGAGATCAAATAAATGCGATATTCATATCTTTCCGCCTTTCCTGGATAGGGGATGTCCCATGTTAGTGACCATGTTTCCGTGGTTTTTTCGGCGACCGATTCTGATCGGGTCGTTGCTTATGTTTTTAATTACATGGTTATATATATGGATTGCATGGTTTGCAATTCCTCCGGACTGGTATCTGGCTTATAAATTTGCACTGGAAAAGGAAAAATTTTATAAGCTGGCATCAATGATCAGAGAGGATGAGGCTCTTTATGGAAATATCACGAGCCATAGTTCGGACACCGGATGCTGCGTTATTAGAATTGATGACTTTGGAAGAGTCAAATTGAAAATGACAAGTCGTAAAGGGTTGACAGATTTGAGGCTTGAAGAATATGAATCGTTGATGAGCGATATTGGTGTTATAAAAGTTAGGGTTATGTCTAGAGGAAAAATGCCAGTCAGGATAACCAATTCAATTTCCATCGGCCATTCGGTGAGTTATCTTTACTCTGAAGATGAACCAATAAATTTCGATGAATATATCTATTATATCACTAACGGCATATCGGTGAGCAGGTATTGGCAACTGGATGGAAAATGGTACTTGATTCATGATCCTCCGCGATGATCACCGGGCCACAAAACCGGAACCTGAAACATCCTGGTGATATAGGATCGTTGATGGCATTGCCTGTCAGGGAAGATCCTCGATGCCGTCGGCGCTGAAGCCGGCGTCTGCGATCAGGGTGAGGGTGCCTGTCAGCAGGTGATCGAAGGCATTCGCTACGGGTTGGAATACCTGAACCGTACAGGTCGGCGGAGGTGATTACAGTGCCCATCGTGCGGAATGGCCATAAATGGCCATTCCGCACGATGGGAGGGAAAAAATTGAGATATCCATATCTCTCCCGTTATTCCTGGATAGGGGATGTCCCATGCTTGTGACCATGTTTCCGTGGTTTTTTCGGCGACCGATTCTGATCGGGTTGTTGTTTATGTTATTTATTGTTTTGTTTTATGTATGGATTAAATGGTTTGCAATTCTTCCTGACTGGTATTTTGCTTATGAATTTGCAATGGAAAAGAAGAAATTTTATAAGTTAGCGTCTATGATAACTCAAGATGAGGTTAAATATAGAATCATGACAAGCCATGGCTCTTACGCCGATTGCTGTTCAATTTATATTGATAAATCGGGAAGGGTCAATATGAACAGGTCAAGACGGGAAGGATTGATGGATTTTAGGCTTAAAGAATATGGAGCATTGATGAACGAGGTCAGTGTAATTAGTATTAAGCATTTGGGTCTGGGGAGCCGACCTGTTTGGATAACAGTTAAACATTTCACCGGCGGTTTTGTGGAATATCTTTACTCTGAAGATGAGCCAACGAATTGCGAAGAATATATATTTAATCTATCGAACGGCATGCCGGCGTTCAGATGTAGACAACTTGATGGAAGATGGTACTTGTTTCATGTTCCTTTGTGATGATCGCCGGGCCACGAAATCGGGTCCTGATACATTGTGGTGACATTGGATCGTTGATGGTATTGCCTGTCAGGGAAGATCCTCGATGCGGTCGACGCTGAAACCGGCGTCTGCGATCAAGGTGAGGGTGCGCTCGATGCCGTGACCGCCGGTATTGAGGTAGCCCTCGCTGAAGAGGGAGTTGGCCGGGTAGAGGGCGAGCGACTCCAGTCCCCGGAGATTGACCTCCCGACCGCCGGCGGCGCGGACCTCGGCGTCCGGGTTCATGAGGCGGAAGAGGCAGAGGGTGCGCAGGCAGAGGCGTGGATCGAGCTGGTTCACCGGTCCCAGTTTCGAGCCGGGGACGTGGACGTAGAAATTGACCGGGATCGAACGTGCCTGCAACCGCCGCAAGGTCGCGGCCACCTCGACGACCTGTTCGGGGGTCTCGCCCATGCCGATGATGATGCCGCTGCACACCTCCAGACCCTGGGAGCGGGCGGCCTCCAGGGTTTGCAGGCGTTGCCGGTAGTCGTGGGTGGTGCAGATCGAACCGTAGTGGCTTTCGGCGGTGTTGAGGTTGTGGTTGTACCGGTCGAGGCCGGCCTCCTTGAGACGTTTGGCCATCGCCGCGTCGATGAAGCCGGCGGAGAGGCAGACCTGGACGGGATAGCTCTGCTTGATGCGGCTCACGAGATCGGCCATGGCCTCGACCTGGCCGCTCCCCGGTCCCCGACCGGAGAGGACCACGCAGTAGCGGAAGGCCCCTGCCTCGTGGGCGCGACGGGCGCCGTCGAGGATTTCGGCGTCCGATTTCATGCGGAATTTCGGGATGGGGGCCTGGCTTCCGGCGGCCTGGGCGCAGTAGTTGCAGTCCTCCGGGCAGTAGCCGTTCTGGACGTTGTTGAGGATGTGAATTCTCACCCCGCGACCGAAATGGCGATGCCGCACTACGAAGGCCGCCTGGAGGAGGGAGAGGAGCTCGGCCTCGGTGTCGGTGAGGATTTCGCGCCCTTCGGCCTCGGTGAGGTTGCCGCCGGCGAGGGCGGTGCGGGCAAGGTGCGCATGAAAGGCGTTGGTCGGCAGCTCCGGGGTCACGAAACTCTCTCCAGCAGAGGTGGTGGAAGCGGGGGGGCCTTTCCCGGCGGGAAGGGCTCCCAGGTCACGGTCAGGGGGAAGCCCTGGTCAGGATGGCATATTGTAGATGGTAGCTGATGGCAAAGTCTCCCCCCCGGTCGAGGCTGCGCAACAGCCGTCGCAACTCGCCGGCCGCCTGCGGGTGGTAGTCGGCGCGTGCCGTGTGGGCGCCGACGGCCTTGAGATCCCGGAGAAAATCGAGTCCCGAGGGGTAATTCCGGGTCAGGGTCTCCTCGTGGAACCGGCCGGGACCCGGCCACCAGTCGCGCCACTGGCCGATATCCGGGTAGTCGGGAGTGCCGCAGGGGAGATTGGCCGCGGCACAGGCCCGGCGCCACTCGTGGAAGGTCTCCGGTCCCAGGGAGGCGAAGGCGAGCCGTCCCCCTGGACGGAGCAATTCCGCCAGTCCCTTGAGTGAATTCTGCGGTCGGGAGAACCACTGGAAGGCCATGCTGGAGACGATCAGCTCGAATCCCGGGGCGACCGCCGGCGCCTCGCCGTCCATGGCGACGAAGTGGCGCCGACCGGGGGCGGGGGGGAGGCAGGCCCGGCTTCGGGCGACCATGGCGGGGCTGAGATCGGAGAAGAGATAACGGCTCTCCGGCCAGTGGTCGATCAGCTCCTGCCCGAGAAAACCGGAACCGCAACCGATCTCCAGGATCCGTTCCGGCCTGGGCATCGGCAGGGAAAAAAGGCTCTCTGCCAGACGCCCGGCGACGGTCCGCTGGACGATGGCGCGGGCGTGATAATCTTCCGCCGCGCCGAAGGAACGGGCGACCCTGGAAACCGGAGCGTTCATGACCCTGCCTCGAAAAATCCCTGCAGGGTTGTCGCACAGAGGGCGGGTTGGGTCAACGGCAGGGTGTGGCCTCCGACCTCCGCCCAGTGAATTTTGAAACGATCCCCGGACAATCCTGCGAAGGCGGCCTCGGTCATCGCCTGGGGAACGATGGCATCGTCCCGGGCGGCGAGCGCCAGGAGGGGAATGGCCGAGGTCCGAAGGGTGGCGCGACCATCCCAGGTCGCGAGCCAGGAGAGACCCGCATCGAGGCGCTCGTGGTGGGTCTTGATGCCCGGGGCCTGGGGGGGGGCGGACGGTTCCAGACCGCTCTGGCGACGGAATGCCGCCAGGGTGGCGCCCGGATCCTGGGTCAGGGCGGTGCGCATGCGTTCCAGGACGCGCCCCGGGACCCCGGCGGGAAAATCCGCTTGCCGGCTGAAGCGGCTGAAGCCGTTGATGCTTGCGAGCCCGAGACAGCGTTCTTTGGGCAAACTCCCGCCGGTGCGTTCCATCTCCCTCAGGATCCAGAGAAATCCGAGCGAGTGGCCCACCCCGATCCAGGGACCTTCCGGCCTTTCGGGCAGGTGCTGGCGCCCGAAGAAGCCGAGATTCACCCGGATCGCGGTCACCGGCCAGTGGCTCAGCAGGGGGTGCCAGAAACCCGGGCCGAACCCCCAGCCGTGGACCAGGATGATGGCCGGTGCCGCCCCCGAGGGGTTCGGGGAGGGGGTGATCATGGGGGGAGGAGGCGCCCGGGGTTGCCGACGACGGTGGCCCCCGGGGGGACGTCGCGGATGATCACCGCCCCGGCGCCGACGATTGCGCCCTCGCCGATGCGGATGCGGTTGATGATGACCGCGCCGGTATGGACCGTGGCGAAACGACCGAAGGTCACGTTGCCGGCGGTGACCACTCCCGGATCGATGCGGGCGCAGGGATGGGCGACGTTGTGATGATCCAGACTGGCGCCGTTGTTGACGACGACGCCGGGGTGGATTTCGCTGCGATAGCCGATGAAGGCGCGGGCGTGGAGGACGACGTTTTCGTGGATCACGGCGTCGGCCATGACGAGGGCGGTGGGGTGGATGGCGCGGATCAGTTCGAGGCCGTGTTGTCGGGCGAGGGCGATATTGTCGAAGCGGGCGTGGGGATCGGGCATGAGGATGAGGGCCTTGTGGATGCCGTGGGCGATGATGACCTCGGGCCAGGCCCGGGCGGAGACGAGGGGGATCCCCTTGTAGGAGCCGGGCAGGGGATAGTCGAAGATCTTTGCCTCGCGGCTTTTGCGGGCGGCGGCGACATCGACGACCGGGGGGGTATCGTCGGCGTGGACGAAACAGGCGACCCGGTATCCCTGGGCCTCGATCCAGGAGTGGACCTGGCCGGCCCCCCCCTCCTGCCAGTCGACGATGGTGAGGGCGTCGGCGCCGCCGCGGATTCCCGGGGGGATCAGCGGCGCCATGGGAGTCGATCAGCGATAAGGGCCGGCGGGGGCGACCGCAGTTCGTCGGACCCGGGGGCCGGGAGGAGGGGGTGCCTGGGGCGCCTGGAGACCGGGGCGGGGGGCATCGGCATCAGCCGGCGACGAACTGGCGGACGAGGCGACAGATGTAGGCGATTTCGTCGTCTTGCAGCCCTTCCTGATTGGGCAGGCAGAGGAGTTGGCTGGCGAGTCGGGCGGCGACGGGGATCTCGGCGGCGAAGCGATGCCGGTAGGCGGTGTGGTGCGGCAGCGGGATCGGGTGTTGGATCTTGGTTTCGACGCCGTGTTCGAGGAGAAAGGCCTTGAGGGCGTCGCGCCGCTCGTGGACGATGGTATAGGAGTAATAGGTGTGGAACTGTTCGGCGCCGACGGGGGGGGTCGCCACCACCCCGGCGAGTTCGGCGTCGTAGAGGGCGGCGATCCGGCGGCGTTCCCGGATGCGTTCCGGCAGGTGGCGCAGATTGACGAGGAGCATCGCCGCCTGGAGGGTATCGAGCCGACCGTTGAGGCTGGGGATGTGGCAATCCTCCTTGTTGACGGTGCCGTTGTAGCGCAGACAATGGAGCTTGTCGCGGAGGGCCGGCTCATCGGTGAGGATCATGCCTGCCTCGCCGTAGGCCCCGAGGATCTTCATCGGATTCATGCTGAAACAGGCGATCCGTCCCAGGGAGCCGGCGACATGGCCCTGCCATTGGGCGCCGAAGGCCTGGGCGGCATCCTCGACGAGGGAGAGTCCATGGCGGGCGCACTGATCGAGGAGGGGGGCCATGGCGCACATCTGCCCGGTGTAGTGGACCGGGAGGAGGGCGCGGGTGCGGGGGGTGATGGCGGCCTCGACCCGGTCGGGGTCGAGGTTGAAATCGTCGCGGACATCGACGAAAACCGGGGTGGCGCCGGTCATGACGATGGCGTTGGCGGTGGCGATCCAGGAGAGGGCGGTAGTGATCACCTCGTCTCCCGGACCGATCCCGAGGGCCCGGAGGCCGAGGAAGAGGGCGTCGCTGCCGGAGCCGACGCCGACGCCGAAGCGGCGACCGCACTGGGCGGCGAGCGTCGCTTCCAGGGTGTCGTGTTCCGGGCCGAGGAGGAGGCGACCGTGACTCAGGACCTGATCGACGGCGGCGAGGAGTTCGGCCTTCAGGGCCGGGTCCCGCACCCGGAGGTCACGGTATGGTATTTGTGTCATGATGCTTCTCAAGGCCGGTGGCGATGATCGTCGACCGTTTGTGGGGGAGGGGGCCGTTTCGTTTATCGACGGGTTATCAAGTTACTCCGCAAAGATTTCGTCCAGGGAGCGAGCTACTCCGCAAAGATTTCGTCCAGGGAGCGTGCGTCCAACACCCGGTCTCCCCAGGATTCCAGGGACGATTGGCCAGCGGAACGAACCCGCTCCGCCACCCATTCAGGCAACATCCCGAAACGCCGTTGCAGTATGCGCAGAAGCAGGGCAGCCTCACCCTCCTGGCGACCCTCCTGGCGACCCTCCTGGCGACCTTGCAGGAGACCTTGCCGGAGACCTTTTCCCACTCCCTGGGCTTCCCATTGTTTTGTCCATTCCTGTACGGTTTCAGCAAGCATGGCGTCCACCTCCCGCAGGTCGTTCAATTCCGGAATGGGTTGTCCTGGAACCTTTTTGGGCAACAACACCCGCCCCAACATCACCGTAAAGGCCCGCCGAAGGCTCAACTGTTCCGGTGCCCTTAGCCACTCGATCAAATGCCGAACCACTTCCCGGATTTTTTCCGGACTCCGGCTCTTTTCCAGGCGGAACAGCGCGGCCACCAGGTTGCGCATGGCCCCCAGCTCAGCGTCCTTATACCGGATTTGATCGATCAGCAGATAGCGCATTCGGGGCCGATAGCGATCCAGTCCTCCCGGGACCGTGGCGATCAGATCACCGATCTCTTGAGCGGCGGTCCAGGTCGGTTTGCCATTGTAGAGAACGACCGGCAGGACCGGCGGAAGTCTCTCTCCGGCTTTCACTTGCCCGGACTTGACGAGATCCTGGTACAGCAGCATCACATAGGAGGTTATCCGCACCGACATCATCCAGTCTACGGTCGCCTGAAATTCCAGCAACAAATAGACGTACAGCCACTCCTCGCCCCACCGCACCCGCCAGACCACATCGTCTTCTCGGTCGCGCAAATCGTCTGTTACATAGCTGCCGTTGACCTTCTCCAGGCTTGTGAAATCGACTTGACCGACCCACTCCTCCCGGACGAAGCCCTGGAGAAGATCTTGTACCATGATGGCATGGCTGAAAAGCGTCTTGTATCCTGAATCGTAGTCAACCAAGGGAATACCCCGATTTGTTTCCCGAAACGCGCATGCGCGACACCCCGTATCCAATCATCTCTGCCGTCAGGGGGTTCCCTTCGTCACCACGGATCCGACAGCGGCTTGGGTCGTCCGGCAAGCCCGGGAAGCGTTCCCTTGGAAGTCAGCCGCCTGATTCTGGCCCCATTTTCAGGGAAATCCACTATCCCCGCAAGATGCTTCGAAAGACGGGGTTCCCCGTCCTCCGCAACCACCATCCCCCCTCCGTTCCGTGCCATAAGCAACATCAAAGACGCGCTGCGCACCGCGAAGGGAAAAAGCGTAAAAGGACTTAAGGATAAGTCCTGGCGAGGCGGAAACCGACGCTGTCGAACCGGATGTCTGGGACGTTGTAACGGCGATACGCGGAGCGGACGTTGGCCGGGTGGTTGAACCAGCCGCCGCCCCGAATGACCCGGCGGGAGCCCGCATCCTCTGTTTTGGCGCAATTCTTCTCTAACCTGTCGTATCCCGAGACGTACGCCGAGCAAGTCCACTCCCACACATTGCCCAGCATGTCGTGCAGACCGAAAGCATTCGCCTTGAAACTCCCAGCAGGAGCGACGCCAAAAGCGTATCCGTCGCTGCAACCGAACCAAGCACCCACCGCTTTCCCCATCAGGGACTTCAAGTCTATGTCCGGCACATTGGCGTATTGGCACGCTTTTTTCTCATCTTCCCCCCAATACCTCGAAGACTTCGTGCCACCCCGCGCCGCATATTCCCATTCTGCCTCTGTCGGCAAACGGTAACGGTACTTGCCAAACCAGTTCATGTACTTGGCAAACTCCATCACCTCAAACCAACTCACTATTTCTGCGGGGTTTTTATCCTTTTTGTGGGGCGAGAGATTGCTGTGCATCACCTGCTCCCACTCCCACTGCGTCACCTCGAACTTCCCCAAATCAAACCCTTCCACACACACCTCGTGTTGTTTCTCGTCCTCATTGCGATCCATTTCCGTCTCCGGGCTTCCCATCTGAAAACATCCCTTGGGGATCGAGACAAATTCCATCGCCTCCTCCACCGCCTGTACACCCCGGTACATCTTTACCCCCCACATCACCCCGCGGTACCCGCCGAAGAGTAGCGAAACCACCAATAACACCAAAAGTGGCGTCAGTTGCTGCCTGTTAAATTGCTTTTGGATCCTCGATACCGACGCCTCTATATACTCCACAACCCCCGGCTCCAGCCCTTCGCCGGTCCACCGCTTCAGGAGATTCTGACTCTCCCGCAACCGAAAACCATAGGGCAACAGAAATTCTTCCCGATTCTCCTCTTCGGCTATCCGCCACCACGCCGCCTCCTGCTCCAGACGACCTCTCAGTTGAAGATCCTGACGGTCCCGCTCGATCTGCTGCGCCGCCCTCGGCCAGTGGCCCAGAAGGGACTCGTGTACCACCCGCACCTGCGCTCCTGCCCCATCCCCATCCGCCACCAACAGTCGCGCCGTGGGCGACAGAAAGAGATCCACCAACCTCCGGGCGGGCGTACCCTCGCCAAACCGGGAGAGCGATACCGTTCTGGTGGTGGCCTTCCCGCCATCCCCAATCCCCACCGTCACCAACTGCCGTATCATGCCGGCAAGTGCCGCTTGCTCCTCTTTGTTCAGGCGGCCAAAGACCTCCTCGGCCTTCCGGCCCAAAGACCCGTCCAGTTTCCCCATCGCCTCATAGGCCGCATGAGTCAACACCCCTTGCTCTGTCCGCCGGTCCCACAACTCCTCCAGTGCGAACGACAGCAGCGGCAGCAACGCCCCATTCTTCGATGCCGCCTCGTGCAGCAACTCATCCAGCCCAATGCCGGATTTCGACCCCTTCTCGAACCGCAACCCAGCCTCCCACGCCGGTTGACGGATGATCCGACCGATGGCTCCCAGCGTGGGAGGTTCGAGCAAATAACGACCACTTTCCTTGCTCAATCGAACCAATTCCGGAAGGGTGACCAGCCGGTCGAAAAAGTCGCTGCGCATGGTGGCAATTACCCACACCAGGCCGCTCTCTGCCAGGGCCTTGAGGGCCAGGACAAATCCCTCCCGTTCCGTTTGACCCACCTTCGGTTGGGTGAACAGCTCTTCCAGTTGGTCCACAATCAACAGCAACCGCGCCTGAGCGTCATTGATCAACTTCCCCTCTTCACCCGCCTTGGCCAACCCTTGCCGGATGGGCAACACCGCCTGTCTCGGAGAATCCTTCATCAAACCGGCCAGGGTGGTTTGATCGTACTGCAACCTCGCCAATTCTTTCGGCAGGGCATCCTCCGACAAAAATCCCCTGGCCAGAACCGCATACAAATCCTCGTCATCGGTGGGGCGAACGATGGCATGACGCACCAGCCCCACTTTTTCCATCATGCCGGGTATCTTCAGGTCCGACAGCAAACCCGCCTTGACCAGCGACGACTTGCCGCTGCCACTCGCCCCGAACACCAGCAGGAAAGCACACCCTCGCGCCGCCTGACTGGCCAGGGCGTCCCGCAGCTCCTGCCGCTCTTTGGTCCGACCAAATAAGATGGGAGCGTGTTTCAGCTCGAACGACGCCAACCCGCGAAACGGGCTCCCATCGTGCCAACGAATAATCCCACCCTGGACTGCCTCTCCCTCCGGCAGCTCCAACCTCCGCCGCAGTAGAGTTCGCAGGTGGGTCTCCAACATTTCCTCAAGTTGGCCCGCATCGGTGAACGGGTGTGGCATCCCCTTGAGAATGCCGGTCGATTCCTCCACGAGCCACGTCTTGAGAAAGTCCTCCACCATTTTTTTCTGCAAACGTTTTTGCTCAAACACGTCATCGTCTGAAAGAGAGGCGGTGATCTCGGCCTGTTTCCGGTACAACAGCACATCCGGCTTATTGCGCTCGCGGTGGCTTTTTACCGCATCCTCAAACTCCCATTCCGTCCCGGTCACGGGAGTCTTGCCTGTTACCTTACCCTGATATTTCTCCGGCGAGAGGAACGATCCCAGCCGCGACCAGAGAATCACCAGCACAATGTCCGTGGACGAGGGTGGCGTGATACCGTCCTGAGGGGACTCTGTCGCCAACAGGGGCTCCCGCTCCCACCACACCGCCTCCAGCCGGAAATGACACGAAAACTCCCGGTCCAGCCGGGCGATCACCTGTCGCGCCACCTCCCGCTCCGGGTTCACATCCCCTGGTGACGAGATGAAAATCCGCACCACCTTGCGATCATTCATGGAAATCCCCTCTTCTTCCCTTCCAATGAAATCAAATCCTGTGTGGCAACGGGCCGTTGGATTCCGCTGGACAGTGGGGCAGGTTTCCGTAACAATCGGATACCTCTCCAGATTTGTTGTGTGACCCAGGCAGTGGTCGGGTCGGTGGTGTGTCGAAGTGAATGATGCAGCGGCGTTCGTGGCCGGAGGCCCTGTTTCCAGAACTGTGTGCCAATATGGCCGATTACGACTCAAGTTACAAACAGTTGTTCAGCCATGCCGACATGGTGCGGGATCTCCTGCTGGGCTTCGTCGAGGAGGATTGGGTTGCCCTCCTGGATTTTGCCACCCTGGAGAAAGTGAATGGCAGCTATGTAACCGATGACCTGCGCGACCGTGCGGACGACGTGGTCTGGCGGCTGCGGTGGGGAAAGGAGTGGCTCTACATCTATCTCCTGCTGGAGTTCCAGTCCACGGTGGACTGGCTCATGCCGGTCAGGATGAACGCCTACGTGATGCTGCTGTACCAGGATCTGGCCAGATCCGGACAGGTCAGGCAAGGCGAGTTGCTCCCCCCGGTGCTGTCGGTGGTTCTGTACAACGGCAAACCGATGTGGACTGCGGCAATGGATGTGGCGGAGGTGATCACCCCGGTTCCCGGTGGGCTGGAGCGTTACCGGCCTCGCATGCGCTACCTGCTCATCGACGAGGTGCGCTATGGGGATGCCGAGTTGGCCGCCATGGGCAACCTGGCGGCGGCCTTGTTCCGGCTGGAGAAGAGCCGGACGCCAGAGGCGATCCGGGAAGCCGTCAGGCAGCTTGGTGACTGGCTGAAGGCGCCGGATCAGTCGAGCCTGCGGCGAGCCTTTACGGTCATGTTGGGACGGGTATTATTGCCGAGGCGGGTTCCGGGACAGGCGGTTCCCGAGTTGACGCTCTCTCACCGCTCCCGCAATGCCCGGAAGTGGGCGGTCCATTTCGCGATACCTTCGTGCAACTCCGCGTCCGTTTGCGGGTCCCGCCCCGAGGGCATTCGCCAGTTCGGCGTTGGTGCGGCAATGAAGTCGGCCCAGTCGTCCCGCCCGAGGGTTCCCGCATGCAAGAGTCCCCGGTAGTAATCGGTCCCGGGCAACGGTGAGAGGATATTGAAAAAAGGGTAACGAATCCCCAGGCGTTCGATGTCGGCGATCAACCGCTCCCGTATTGCTGCGGTTTCCCCGGGCGCCCCCAGGATGAAATATCCCAGGATCTCGATGCCGTACCTCCGCGCCATCTCGCAGAATTCCTCAATATGGCGGAAACGGTACTGTTTGCGGAAGAAGGCGAGGATTCCGTCGTCGAGATGCTCCAGCCCGACGTGCAGGCGCCGACACCCTGCCGCCGCCAACGCCGCGATCACCCGTTCGTCCCGCTCGACCATCCCCCGTGCACTCCAGTCGGTGACGATCCCCGCCTCGGCCAGACCCGCGGCGATCTGCCGGACCCGTTTGCCGCGGACGTTGAAGCAATCGTCGAGGATGTGGACCGAGGTCGCCCCCAATCCCAGGATCTCGCGAAATTCGGCCACGACCCGCTCCGGTGACTTGAAGCGAAAGCGCTTCTCCTGGACATCGCAGAAATTGCAGCGAAAGGGACACCCTTTGGAACTGAACATCGGCAGGCGCAGGGAGCCGGCGGAAAAGAGGAGGTTGTCGTCCGGGAGGATCCGATAATCCTCGAGATCCACCATCTCCCGTGCCGGGAAGGGGCAGGCATCGGGATCGGTCGCCTCCCCCGGGAATATCCCCGGGGACATCCCCGCCGCCAGCCAGGCGGGAAAGGTCGCCTCGCCATCGCCGATGAAGACCGCATGCGCCCCCTGGGCGAGGAGGGTCGCCGCATTCGCGGTCGCGTGTGGCCCGCCAACCACTTTGACGGGGGCGGAGAGGCGCCGCAACAATTCCCGGACCGCCCAGGCCCGATAGGTCACCGCCGAAATGCCGACGACCTCCGGCTCCCTCGCCTCGATCCAATGCACTGTCTCCTCCAGGGAGAGCCCCTTGGAAGAGGCGTCGAGGACGGTCACGTCGTGATCGTCGCGAAGGACCGCGGCAAGGGTCAGGATCCCCAACGGCATGTACTTGACCACCGGGTTCTTGTAGTAGGGCGGCGTCACCCGGTCCCGAACTTCACCCTCGGACGGAGGGAAGACCAGCAATATCCGGCGACGGGTCATGGTCAGTGGCTCCGTGATCGGGTGAATCCGGGACCGGGTGAATCCGTGATCGGGTGAACCTGATGATCGGGTGAATCCGGGACCGGGTGGTGGCGGTCAGATGAAATTGACGTGTTCCGGCGGGTGCGCTACCTGCCAGAGATAATGGTTGATGGCGTGGGTCCGGCAGTTGGAATAGCAGGCGCTGTGGACATCCACCCTCTTGACCTTCTCCACCACTTCCCAGTAACGCTCGCTTGCGAGGATGGCGGCGAAGGAATCCACGGTGAGGTCTCCCATGCGGTACTCGTCCTCCTGCTTGTCGAAGAATATGCCGCAGGGATAAAGTTTGCCGTCGCCGGACGAGTAGAGGAGAAACGGCGCCCCCAGACAGGAGTCATAGTCACGCTGGCCCAGGTTGCCGATGTTGTGCCACTTGACGATGACGTTGTAATCCGGGCGCGAACAGGCCTCGGCTTCCCGCAACTGGTCGGAAAAGGCCTCGTATTCGCCGAGCCTGTCGAAGAAGCCGAGCTGATTTTCGACGGTGTCGCTGCACTGTTTGATCACCAGATAGTCGACCCCCAGCTCGCCGCCCAGGCGTGCGAGTGGCAGCGCCTGGGCGGCGTTGTTGGGGGTCAGGACCATCTGCAGGCCGATCGTGACCGGCAGGTTGCGGCGGTGTTTGCTCTCGACGGCGAAGCGGATCTTCGCCAGGGCGATCCGGAAATCGCGGCTGGCGTGGATCCGTTGGTAACTCTCCTCGGAGGCGGCGCTGATGTTGAAACGCAGCCAGGTCAGGTGTTCCAGGGCCTTCTCGCCGTCGGTGCCGGTATCGAGGAGGAGGCCGTTGGTCCCCATGGCGATGTCGATGCCGGCGTTGGCGCCGGCGACGATCGCCTCGTAGACGTGGGGGTTGATCAAGGGTTCCGCCTCGCCGATGAAGGCCATGGAACGGACCCCAGCCTGACCGGCGTCGCGGAGATAGGCGAGGAGGGGGTCGCGTGGGAAAAAGGTCCCCTCGCCGCGCCGGAAGATGTTGCGCTGCAAGCCGCCGAAACAATACTCGCACTTGATGTTGCACCCCTTGCTAAGGCCCACGTCGATGTGGAGGGGGGCGATGCGCTTGCCCTCCAGCCAGTCGGCGACGCGATCCTGGTGCCAGGCGAGCTTGGATCCGCTCATGAGATAGGGGTCGCGCACGGAGGCATCTCCTTGAGAAGGCGACAGTAGTCGAGAAGGGCCTGCCGCCAGGGTCGCAGCAGCGGCCAACGGTTCGAGGCCATCGGGGTGTGGAGCATTTTCCGTCCCACGCCGGGGAAATCGCTGTTCCGGGCGCGGTCGATGCGGGTGGTATCGAAACCGAGCCCTGCCGCCAGGGCGACCACCAGTTCGTGGAGCGAGGCCTCGCCGGCGTTGGCCAGGTGATAGAGGCCGGGGGCGGTCGTCCCCTCCAGCATGAGTTTCACCGCCGCCGCCAGGTCGGGTGTATAGCTCGGGGAGGTGACGATGTCGTCTGCGATTCTGAGCGATTCCCCCCGGGCGAGCCGGGCGGCCATCTTTTCGACGAACTGCCCCCCACGACCACCCGGGCCGAAGAGGAGGGGAAGGCGGATGATGATCGCTTGCGGGGCAAGGGTCGCAACGAGGCGCTCGCCGCCGAGCTTGGTGATTCCGTACATGTTGAGGGGTCTGGGACAATCCTCTTCGGTCCAGGGCGGTCCCGGAGAGTCGGCAAAGACCGCCTCGGTGCTGAAGTGAATCAGGCCGATCCCCTTCCGGGCCGCCAGCAGGGCCAACTCCCGGGGGAGCAGGGCGTTGACCCGAAAGGCCCGATGCGGGTCACGCTCGCAGGCGTCGAGCCCCATAAAGGCGATGGTGTTGAGGATCCAGTCCGGGGCGACGGCGTCAACCATTGCCGCCAGAGCTGTTGCCTCGGAGGCATCGCCGTCGCGGGAATTGCGCCCGATCACCTCCCACCGGTCGGCCAGCGCCGAACGGAGCGCCCCTCCCAGTTTGCCGGTGTGGCCCAGCAACAGGATCTTCTTGCCCATGCCTCGACCTCATCCGCAGGCCCGAAACACCGAACTGGTCCGTCGGACTCCTCGGGGGGAGCCGTTCTGCCCGTTGGTGCAGGTTGATCGAGTGTCAAAGCATGATTCATGCCAGAATCCGGAGGCCCCACAGGTAACCGGAAGGCCACTCCCCGCCGCCCGGGGCGACGGGCATATTGGAATTGCCAGAGGTGGGTGGAATGATCTAGACTAGGCGGTTTCAGGCGGAAAATGGCCACCCGGGGAGGGGGTGTGTACCCGCAGGCTGGTCCCTGCGGGACGGAAGGGGGCCTTGGGGTCTGCGTGGTTTCCCCTGAACGGTCTTCCCCGACGGTTCTCCCGGCATCGCCCAACCTACGCTACGCGATTGGAGACGACTACCATGGCACGTGAATTCCTCTTTACCTCCGAATCGGTCTCGGAAGGCCACCCCGACAAGGTCGCCGACCAGATCTCGGACGGTGTCCTCGATGCCCTGATCGCCCAGGATGCCAGGAGCCGTGTCGCCTGCGAAACCCTGATCACCACCGGTGTCGCCATCATTGCCGGCGAGATCACCACCCGCGCCGTCGTCGATTATCCCCAGGTGGTGCGCGAGGTCATCAAGGAGATCGGCTACAACTCGTCGGAGATGGGCTTTGATTATGCCACCTGCGCCGTTCTGGTCCATCTCGACAAGCAGTCGAGCGACATCGCCCAGGGGGTCAACGAAGGCCAGGGGCTCGATCTTGAACAGGGCGCCGGCGACCAGGGTCTCATGTTCGGTTATGCCTGCGACGAGACTCCGGAGCTTATGCCCGCCCCCATCCACTACGCTCACCGGCTCATGGAGCGCCACGCCTCGGTCCGCAAGGCGGGGCGCCTCAAGTGGTTGCGCCCGGATGCCAAGTCGCAGGTGACCATCCGTTACGTCGACGAAAAGCCGGTGGCTATCGAGACCGTGGTCGTCTCCAGTCAGCACGCCCCCGAGGTCTCCCACAAGGAGATCGAGGAGGCGGTGATCGAAGAGATCATCAAGCCGGTCCTTCCCGCGCATCTCCTCAAGGGCAACCCCCGCTTTCTCATCAATCCCACCGGTCGTTTCGTCATCGGCGGACCGGTCGGGGATTGCGGCGTCACCGGGCGGAAGATCATCGTCGACACCTACGGCGGCTCCGGCCATCACGGCGGCGGCGCCTTCTCCGGCAAGGACCCCTCCAAGGTCGATCGCTCCTCGGCCTACATGGGGCGCTATGTCGCCAAGAACATCGTCGCCGCCGGCCTCGCCCGCCGCTGCGAGGTCCAGGTGGCCTACGCCATCGGTGTCGCCCGTCCCGTGTCGATGATGATCGAGACCTTCGGTACCGGGCGTCTGAGCGACGAGGCCATCGCCAAACTGGTCACCGAACACTTCGATCTCCGGCCCAAGGCGATCATCCAACAGCTGGATCTCCTGCGCCCGATCTATTGCAAGACCGCCTCCTATGGTCACTTCGGGCGGGAGTTGCCCGAGTTCACCTGGGAGAAGACCGACAAGGCCCAGGTTCTGAAGCAGGCGGCGGGCCTCTGAGCCGCCCAGTCCAGTCTCTACCCGAGGAAGAAGATTCTTATGACCATGGCACCCAAAGTCAGACTCGCCGACCTGCCCAACCAGGACTACAAAGTCGCGGATTTCTCCCAGGCCGGCTGGGGGAGGAAGGAGATCGCCATCGCCGAGACGGAGATGCCGGGTCTCATGGCCATCCGCGCCGAATACCGGGCCTCAAAACCCCTGGCCGGGGCGCGTATCGCCGGCTGTCTGCACATGACGATCCAAACGGCGGTCCTGATCGAGACCCTGGTGGAGCTGGGAGCCGAGGTCCGCTGGTCCTCGTGCAATATCTTTTCGACCCAGGATCACGCGGCGGCCGGGGTCGCGGCGGCGGGGATTCCGGTCTTTGCCTGGAAGGGGGAGACCGAGGAAGAGTTCTGGTGGTGTATCGAAAAGACGATTCATGGTCCGGACGGCTGGTTGCCGAACATGGTGTTGGACGACGGCGGCGATCTGACGCTGGTCCTCCATCGCCCGGAGAATGCGGCGATCCTCAAGGGGGTCCGGGGAATCTCCGAGGAGACGACGACGGGGGTGCATCGCCTCCACGAGATGCTCGGTCGCGGCGAGTTGAAGGTCCCTGCCTTCAACGTCAACGATTCGGTGACCAAGTCCAAGTTCGACAACCTCTATGGCTGTCGGGAGTCGCTGATCGACGGCATCAAGCGGGCGACCGACGTGATGATCGCCGGCAAGATCGCGGTGGTCTGTGGCTACGGCGATGTCGGCAAGGGGTGCGCCCAGGCCTTTCGTGGCATGGGGGCGACAGTATGGGTGACCGA
>JADGCL010000037.1 GCA_015229005.1 Magnetococcales bacterium | reverse complement strand
GTACGGGGCTTGGGGGGTGGGTGCGTTCCGTTCGGTGTGCGTTTGCCATTTCTTGCGCCGCTTGGCGGGGGGACTCTCATCCCCTCTTCTGTCCTGTGGCGTTGAAGTATTCCGGGCTCCCGTGCCAATTTCCGTCGTGTGGTGACGGATGAGGCCGCGATGGGGGGCGTGCGGTAGGGGGCAAGCAGGTCCGCAGATCGGGGCGAGGGTGGGCGGGGCGTGGACGGGAAGTCCGGCAACACCGAAGCAGGAGGTTGGGAATGTCAGTCAATGGAACCGTGAGGGATCTCTTCCTCTCCCTCGACAACTACCCCAGTGTCCGTGATACCGCGTCGATCCGCGACGTTTTCGCCAGGCTCAAGGAGGTCTATACCACGGCGGAGCAGTTCCGCAGCGTCCTGGTCCTCGATGGCCAGGGCCGGCTCGTCGGCATGCTTGGCCTGAGGGACATGCTCCACAGCCTCCTGCCCGATTACCTCAAGCGCGCTCCCGTCCACTACCAGGGGCCGACCGACGACATCAGCGCCCTGGCCCTGATTTGGCAGGAGGATTGTGTCGCCCAGATCCGCCAGGCTGCGGTTACGGGGAAGGCGGGGGACTACGTCACCCCGGTCCCGGCCTCGGTCCGGTTGGACGACCCCCTTACCCGGGGAATCCTGATGATGGCCAAGACCGCAGCCAATATCCTTCCCGTCGTCGAGGGTGACCGGGTTATCGGGGTCCTGCGCCTTGTGGATGTCCTGGCAGAAGTCACGAAGGAGGTTCTCCATGGCTAAGGCGATGGAAGTCCACCTGGAGGCCCCCAAGGCCGCTCCCTTCGACTGGAAGAAGTGGACGGCGCTTTTCGCCGGTCTCGCCATCTTCCTGGTCGTCTACTATTCCCCCTCCTGGCCCGAAGCGCACGATCCCGCCGGCAAGGCCTTCGCCCTGTCGGTCGAGGGCAAGGCGGCCGTCGGTCTCTTTCTCATGGCCAGCACTTGGTGGATCTTCGAGGTCATTCCCATCGGTGTCACCGCCATCGCCATCGGCGTCTTTCAGGTCCTCTTCGCCATTCGTCCGGCCAAGGAGGCCTTCCGCGATTTCATGGACCCCTCGGTGATGTTCATCTTCGGGTCGCTGGTGATCGGCATGGCCTTCACCAAGACCGGGCTCACCCGGCGGCTTGCCTACAAGATGCTCTCCATGGCCGGGGAAAGCACCCGCATGATCCAACTCGGCAGCCTCCTGGTGACGGTCTTCCTGACCCTGATGATGGCCCACACCGCAGTGGCGGCGACGATGTTTCCCATCCTTCTCGCTGTACTCGCGCTCTACCACGAGAAGGAGGGTCCCTCCAACTTCGGCAAGGGGCTCTTCATCGGCATGGCCTGGGCTGCGGGCGCCGGCAGCATCATCACTTTTCTGGGCTCGGCCCGGGCCCCGGCGGCGGCCAGCATGTTCAAGGAGTTCACGGGTCGCGATGTCAGTTTCTTCCAACTGCCGCTCTACCTGTCGGTGATCGCGGTGGTCATGGTGCTGGCGATCTGGCTTTACCTCAATGTCGTCTTCAAGCCCTCCAAGGCGACCATCCCGGGTCTCCGGGAACGGGTGAGCCGCATGGTCGAGGCCCTGGGGCCGATGAGCGGCAAGGAGAGGTTCGTGCTTCTTTGCGTCGCCCTGGTGGTGACCCTGATGGCCCTGCAGTCGGTCTTCCCGGCGCTTCAGGCCATCGATCGCGCCGCCTTGATGCTGATCTCGACCCTCCTCTTCTTCATCTTCGGGGTATTGACGGTGGAAAACCTCGAAGAGCTTCCCTGGAACATCATCCTGCTCTTTTCCGGGGCGATGAGCATTGGCTTCTGTCTCTGGAAGACCGGCGCCGCCGAATGGATGGCGGTGCAGTGGCTGGGGGCCCTCCAGGGGGCCCATTGGTGGGTCTTCGTGATGGGGATTGCCGGGTTCGTGCTGGTGATGACCAACTTCATCATGAATGTCGCCGCCATCGCCATCGTCCTGCCGATCTCGCTGGTGATCGCGAACTACCTGGGAGTGGCCCCGGACATCATCTTCTACGCCGCCCTGGCCACCGCCGGCATGCCTTTCTTCCTCCTGATCGGCGCCGCTCCCAACGCCATTGCCTACGAGTCCGGTCAGTTCACCTCCGGCGAGTTTTTCATTCATGGCCTGGTGATGAGTCTGATCCTGATGGTCGTCCTGGGTGTGGCCATGGTCACCATCTGGCCCCTGCTGGGGATGCCCGTGCTGCTTGCCCACTGACCTCCGCCTGTAGTGTGGATGTGCCCCGATCGGGCCTCGCGAGAGGTTCCCGGTCGGGGCCGTCCGGCATGTGGGGGGTGGGATACTCCTGAGGACTGTTGTTGTGCCTGAGCTGGCCTTTCTTCTCGCGATTCCCCTGGCCGGGGCGGGGGTTGTCGCCCTCCTCCCGAAGGGGCGGCAGGCCTGGGTCAGGGGAACGACCCTGACCGCCTCCCTGCTGACCATGGGGGCGGCGGTGTGGGTTGCGCTCGGGTTCGATCCCTCCGAGAGCGGTTTGCAGTTCTATGGCAGGCTCTCCGGGAACGAGCGCATGGGGAGCGACTTTGTTCTTGGGGTGGATGGGCTTTCCCTGCCTCTCGTCCTCCTGGCGGTTCTCCTCAATGGCCTTGCGGTCCTTGCCTCGGCCAAGGTGGTCGAGCACCGGAAGGGTTATGCTGCTGCCATGCTTTGCCTGGAGAGCGCGGTCCTGGGGGTATTTCTGGCCCAGGACTGGTCGGTCTTCTATATCTTCTGGGAATTGACCCTGCTCCCGGTCTTTTTTCTGATCAACCACTGGGGGGGGGAGCATCGGGGGCGGGCGGCGCTCAATTTCATGCTCTACACCATGGGCGGTTCGGTCTTCATGCTCGTGGGACTCCTTTACGCCTTCGATGTCTCCGGAACCCATTCCTTTTCCATGGTCGAGCTGGCGGTCGGCCTGAGGGAGACCTCTCCCGAGACGCAATTCCTGATCTTGATGGGGTTTCTCATCGGTTTCGGGGTGAAGATGCCGATCTTTCCACTCCACGGCTGGCAGCCGCTTGCCTATGTGGAGGCGCCGACGCCGGTGACCATGCTCCTCTCCGGAATTCTCTCGAAGATGGGTTTCTACGGTCTCCTGCGGGCGGCGGTCATGCTGCCCGAGGCGATGGTCGCGGTGCAGGGATTTCTGGCGACCGTTGCCTTGATCAACATCATCTACGGGGGGATTCTGGCCTGGCGTCAGAGTGACCTCAAGGTGATGCTCGCCTACTCCTCCTTCAGCCACACGGGGGTGATTCTCCTCGGGATTGCCGCCATGAACTCCGCCGGTTTGACCGGGGCGGTGGTGCAGATGGTCGCCCACGGACTGGTTGCGGCCATCCTGTTTCTCCTGTTGGGACTCCTGGCCGAGCGGGGCCGGAGTCGCGAGGTCGGCCACTATGGCGGGCTTGTCGGGCGGACCCCGCGCTTCGCCTTTTTCGTCACCCTGGCCTTTCTCGGCGCCGTGGGGGTTCCCGGCACGGCGGGATTCGTCGCCGAGTTGCATACCCTCATCGGGGCTTTCCAGCGCTGGGGGTGGGCGGCGCTCCTCCTCAGTGTCGGCATGCTCATCGGCGCCGCCTACAGTTGGCGCACCATCGGTCGTCTCTTCACCGGCCCTCCCCTCCCGGGCATGGGGGTGATTCCCGATCTGGAGAGGGGAGAGCTGGTCCCGGTGGTTGTCCTGGCCGGGGGTGTGGTCGGGCTGGGGTTCTTCCCCATGCCGCTTCTCTCCCTGATCGAGACCTCGGTGGGCCATTTGACGGCATTGCTGGGGGGGCTCCCGGGATGACTTTCCCCATTTCTTCCCCCCCGGGACCGGAGGCGACCGGGGTCTCCCCGACCGAGGTGGTGACGGAGCGGCGGCAACGTCTGCGCCGTGCCATTCACCACCTGGAACACGTCCTCCCCGGGCAGGCCCCCCTGCGCGATTTCGTCCACCACAACACCCTGCACGGCTATCAGCATCTCCCCTTTCCCGAGGCGCTGGTGGCGGTCCGTCGGGTCACCGGCATTTCCGGCTATCTTCCCCTGGAGCGTTTCCGGGGGTTTTATGCCGAGGGTCGCATCACCCGGGAAGATCTCGATGCGGTGATCTCCGGGGAGGGGGAATGGGAGGCCGAGGCGCCGCTCGGACCGGTGACCCGGAGGGCCGTCATCGAGGTGGCCCTTCTCCACGATCTCGCTCCCATTCCTCCCTCCCGCCTGCAATGGGAACGGGAGAGCGGGGGGATGCTTGCGCACCTCCGTCCGGGAGTGGAGCCCTCTGTTCGGGAGGCTTTCCGGCATCGGGCGGCGGCCCGGGGCCTGGACGAGGCGGCGGCGGTGGCCGATCTTTGGCAGGCGAGTCTGGAGCTCCTTGGGCTGAGCAGCGATTCCGGGCATGTCGAGTCCCTGCTGGAGCTGGATGACCGGCAGGCCTCGGCGTTGTTGCAACTGTTGCCGCCGTCGGAGGATCCGGCGACCCCTCTGCGCAGTGTCGCTGCCCTGCGGCAGGAGGCCGATCGCATCCATCGGGAGCTCATGGCGCAGGTAGGGGTGAGCCTCACCCTGAGGGGGCTGCTGCGGGCCTTGAGCGATCAGGATATCCTGGAGGAGCTGCGCCCCTACCTGGTTCGGCAGCTGGCTGGGTTCCTCGATCAGGGGATGGCCCCCTGGCCGCTGCCGGGGCGGGAGCGGGGGTTTTGGCGGGCATGGCGCGAGGCGGCCCTGGCCGATCCCGGCTACTGGTTGCGCAACCTGCCCGACTGGGAGGAGACCCTGGAGCACCTCTCGGACGATTCCGAGGCGGTGGTGGAGGAGATGTTGTCGCTGCTGGGGTTGGAGGAGGAGCGCTGGGAGGGATACCTGGGACGGTTGGCGCTGGAGCTTCCGGGCTGGTCGGGGATGTTCATGTGGCGGCATCTTCGCCCGGGTTATATGGGGTTGACCCCATCCCGGGTGGAGATGATGGATTATTTGGCGGTGCGTCTGGTGCTGGAACGTCTGGCGGCGCTCCGCCTTTGTCGGCGGTTGTGGAATCTGGAGCCCCGTCTCGATCTTCTGGGCTGGCATTTCAGGAGGTTTCGCGCCGAGCTGGTGATGCGTTGGCATCTCTTCAACAGCGAGCTGCCGGAGTACCTGGCCTTCCAGGGGCAGATGCTCCTTGGTCGGACCGAGGAAAATCCGGCGCGGGATGACGAGTGGCAGGAGCTGGCGCATCGCTTCCTGACCTGGCGTCTGGCCCATGGACGGGAGGGTGAAGTCGGTTATTCCGTGGGGCGCCATGCCTGGCCGCTCTTCCTTTTGGCGCAATACCTGGGTCTCACGGGTTCCGACCTTCGTCAGGGGGGGGTGTCTCTGGCGGCGGAGTTCCTGGGACTTGTCAATCGCGTTGATTCCGAACGCTCCGGCCACCTCTGGCTTCAGGCTTACGAACGCCATTTTCGGGAGAAGATTCTCACGGCCTTGGCGGCCAATCGCGGTCGAGGTCGCTGGGGGGAGCGCCGGGAGCTTCCCCAGGCGCAGTTGGTCTTTTGCATGGATGATCGGGAAGAAGGATTCCGGCGGCATCTGGAGGAGCGGAACCCGCGCCTGGAGACCCTGGGGGCGGCCGGTTTTTTCGGTGTGCCGATGAATTGGCGGGGGTTGGACGATGCGTCGTCTTTCCCGCTCTGTCCGGTGGTCGTGACCCCTGTGAACGAGGTCCGGGAAGTGCCCCGATCCGAGGTCGAGACCCTGGCTCGGAGCCACCGTCGACGGCGCTCCTGGCGCCTGAAGCTGGGTGACGCGATTCTCCGCAGCTCGCATCGGGGGGTATTCCTGCCGGCGCTGATCGCACTGGCGGGGGCGCCGGTGGCCTTGCTGCTGCTTGCGGGCAAGCTCTTGCGGCCCCTTGGAACGGGGAACTTTCTGGCGCGGCTGCGTGATCTCTGGGATTTGACCCCGCCGACCTCTCTGGATTTTGCCGCGCCGCCGAGCGACGTCCCCGCCACGGTCGGGAATCCACGTCAGGGTTTCACCGAGCTCGAACAGGTCGCCCGGGTGGAGGGACTGCTCCGAACCATGGGGTTGACCTCGGGTTTTGCGCCGTTGGTGATCATCTTCGGTCATGGTTCCAGCAGTTTGAACAATCCCCACCTTGCCGCCTATGATTGTGGGGCTTGCAGCGGGCGCCATGGCGGGCCGAATGCTCGTCTCTTTGCGGCCATCGCCAATCGTCCCGAGGTGCGGCGGATCTTGTGTGAGCGGGGCATTGTCATCCCCGACGGGACCTGGTTCGTGGGGGCCGAACACGACACCGGCAACGAAACGATCCTCTGGTTCGATCGGGATCATCTTCCGCCCGCCCGTGAGGTCGATCTCCGGGCGCTGATTCCCGATCTCGAGGCGACCTGCGCCCTCTCCGCTCAGGAACGGTCGCGACGTTTGGCCTCGGCGCCACGGCATCCCTCGCCGGCGGCGGCGCTGGCGCATGTCGGTGGTCGCGGTGTTGATT
The DNA here is from genome assembly GCA_015229005.1 of Magnetococcales bacterium. GTDB lineage: Bacteria > Pseudomonadota > Magnetococcia > Magnetococcales > JADGCL01 > JADGCL01. The sequence goes on along the minus strand of JADGCL010000037.1, from coordinate 23,088 downwards.
TCAGTCAGGCCCGGCCGGAGCTGGGCCATGTCACGAATGCGGTGGCCTTCATCGGGCGGCGGGCCGCCACCCAGGGGGTCTTCTTCGACCGGCGGATGTTTCTCATCTCCTACGATCCGACCCAGGATCCCGAGGGCGGTATCGTCGAGGGGATTCTCCTTGCCGCGGGTCCGGTCGGCGCCGGCATCAACCTCGAGTATTATTTCTCCTCTGTCGACAATGACCGTTTTGGTTGTGGGACCAAGGTGGTTCACAATGTGACCGGCTTTCTCGGGGTGATGGAGGGGACCAGCTCCGATCTGCGTACCGGTCTCCCGCGTCAGATGATCGAGATCCATGAGGCGATGCGTCTTCTCCTCATCGTCGAGCAGACCCCAGGGATTCTCAGCGCCATCTGCGAGCGCCAGGAGATCATCCGCGAGCTGGTTGTGAATGCCTGGATCCAGTTGGTGGCGATGGAGCCCGAGGGGGGTGGGCTCCACTGGTTTCGTCCGGGGAGCGGCTGGGAGCCTTGGCAGGGAAGTTTGCCGCCGCCGCCGATGGTCGAGCGTTCCCCCGATTGGACCCGTGGTGAGAGCGGACCCCTGCCGCCGGTATTGGTGCGACAGCCTTCGGAGCGGGCGCCTGGCGCTCCTCCGCCTGTGGGAGCATCGGCGGGGGTGCAGGTTGGCACGCCGACGCAGTCGTTGTCGGGGGGGAGGGGATGATGGTGGCTGTATTGATCGGGCTGGTGCCGCTCCTCCCCTTGCTGGTGGCCCTGGGGATCGGGATTGACCGGTTTCTCTGGGGAGACCGGGGGGAGGCCGGGGAAGGGGTGATGGCGCGGTCGGCGCAAGCGGCGGCGGGAGGGTCGCTCTTGTTGCTGCTCTTCCTGGATCTTGTGGCCCTGGGGGAGGGGGCCTTTCCCGGGCAGGTGATGCTCTTTCCCTGGTTGGAGAGCGGCAGTTTCCGGTTGGCGGTGAGTTTCACCCTGGATCGACTCAGCCTGCCGATGGCCACTCTGGTGGCCGTGGTCGGGTTTCTGACCGTGCGTTTTTCGGTCAACTACATGCATCGGGAGGGGGGGTTTGCGCGTTTTTTTGCGGTGCTTTCGCTCTTTCTGGGGGCGATGTTCCTGCTCGTTCTGGCCGGGAATCCGGGGTTGATGTTTGTCGGCTGGGAGCTGGCGGGGGTCGCCTCGTACCTTCTTATCGGCTATGCGGTCGAGCGCACCACAGCGGTGCGCAACGCGACCGTGGCCCTGGTCACCAACCGCTTCGGTGACGCCGGATTCCTGATTGGCCTTCTTCTCGCCCAGCGTTGGGCGCTGCCTCTGGAATGGTCCGAGCTTGTTGCGGGTGCCGGGGAGTTGGACAACCTCCATGTTGGGGTGATGACGGGTGGTTTTCTGGTGGCGGCGCTTGCCAAGTCGGCGCAGCTGCCCTTTGCCGCCTGGATCCCCCGCGCCCTTGAAGGCCCCACTCCCTCAAGCGCCGTATTCTACGGATCGCTGATGGTCCATGCCGGGGTCTATTTCCTGCTGCGATTGGAGCCCCTGCTGCTGACGACGCCGATCCTTATGGTTTTTTTGAGTCTGGTCGGGCTGTTGACCATCGTCCACGGGGCGATGGTCGGGTTGGTGCAGACCGACGTCAAGAGCGCCTTCATCTTCTCGATTCAGGCGCAGGTGGGACTCATGTTTCTCGCCTGCGGTGTGGGGTGGTTCGAACTGGCCTTCTGGCACATGTTGGCCCATGCCGCCTGGAGGGCCTATCCTTTTCTTTCGGCGCCCTCCTACATGCACCTGGTGCAGGGGCGTGCGCGTCCGGTGCCGGCCTGGCTTGCCCCCTCTCTGGCCCTCTACGCCCTGGCGGTCCGGCGTTCCTGGCTGGATGCCCTGGGAGAGATGCTGATCCTTCGACCCGCCCATGCCCTGGCGCGTGACCTGCAGACCTTCGACGAGTGGGGAATCGACCGTGTTGTGGGCCACACCCAGGGGGGCGGCAGCCCCTCGTCCCTGGGTGAGTGGGAGAGCCTGAGCCTGAGCGGGCATGCCCCGGACTCTCCCGAGGTGGCCTGGGGTCGGGGGATGTTGGGGAGGGCATTGCAGCGTCTGGCGGTCGGCTGCAATTGGTTCGAGGAACGCCTGCTCCTCCGAAGCGGGCGTGAAGGGTTCGACCGCTTTCTGCTCCGCTTGGGGCACTATCTGGAGTTGACGGATCGGCTCCTGGCCATGCCCCGGTATCTGCTTCTGCTTGTCATTATGACATTTGTGTTTCTCTTGTAGCCATGAGTCCGGATAGCACCCTGATGGGGGCCTTGACCGGTCTGCCGTCTCTCGAAATTCTCCAGCTTCTGCCCCTGATTGTGGGTGGGGTGATCTTCTTTATTCCGCAGCTGAGATTGGCGCTGACCCTGAGTGTTTCGGTCGGTGTGGTGGAGCTGGGCATTGCCCTTCTGCTGCTCTCCCGCTTCGATCCTGCCCTGTCGGCCTTCAGTTTGGTGAGTCGGGTCCCGGTAGTGGGTCCGCTGGCCTACCACGCGGGGATCGACGGGTTGAGCCTGCTTTTTCTGCTTCTTGCGGTCTTTCTCTTTCTGATGGTCGTGGTTTACGGGGCTCTGGTCCGGCGCTTCCGTCCCCTGAATCGTTTTCTGGGCGGGGTATTGGTGATGGAGTCGCTGGTGGTGGGGCAGCTGGTGACCCTGGATCTTCTCTGGTTCACTCTCCTTTCCCTGGGACAGACCCTGCTTGCGGGCCATCTGCTTCGCGCCTGGGCCACCTCCTCGGCCGAGGGTCCGGCGGTGATGCGCTATTACCACTTCATGGGGATCGGTCTCCTGCTGCTTTTTGCCGCGACCCTCTTGCTGGGGTGGCATCATGCGGCCTCGACCCACGGGCCATGGCGGTTTGATCTGCCGGCGCTTGCCGCGGGTTCTCTTTCGCCTGCCTGGCAGTCGGTCATATTTTTCCTGCTGCTTTATGGTTTTGCCATCCGGGTTCCCCTGTTTCCCTTCCACGCCTGGTTGCCGCAGGTGGCCGAGCATGGGACCGTGGCTTCGGGCATGGCCATTCTGCTGGGGGTGAAGACCGGGGTTTTCGGGATCTTCCGGTTTCTTCTGCCGCTGGTTCCCGATGCGGTCTGGGAGTGGCACCGGGTGGTGGTGGTGGTGGCGGCAGCCGGGATTTTCTATTCGGCATTGCTTGCCCTGTCGCAGAGCAATCTGCGGCGCTTGATGGCCTATGCGGTGGTGAGTCACACGAGCATTGTGATCATCGGTCTCTTCAGCCTCGAATCGTTGGCCTTTCAGGGGGCGGCGCTCTTGACGATCAATTTCGGGCTTGCTGTTTCGACGCTGTTGTTCACCCTGGGGATCGTTCATCTGCGGACGGGGACCATGCTTCTCCCGCGCCTGGGGGCACTGTTCGAGCCGTTGCCTTGGGTGTCGGTGGCCTTTCTGGTGGGGAGTCTGGCGGTGGCGGGGATGCCCGGCACCCCGGGTTTCGATGCGGCGCATCTGGTCCTTGAGGCGACCACCCTGCGCCTGGGGGCCCTGGTGACGATCACTGCTGCCTTGGGCAACGTCGCTGCGGTTTCCTGTCTGTTGTGGGCCTTCCAGAGGGCCTTTCTGGCGGCCCCGGACTCCCGTCACCAGCGGAACTTCGCCATTGCCCGGGCCACCCCCGCCGAGACGGTTATCCTGGCGGTGATGGTCCTGGTGCAGGTGGTGGTCGGATTTCACTCGGAACCGTGGTTCAAGCTGGTGGATCAGGCGAGCCTTGAGCTGGCGGGCCGCTACCACCATCGCCACGAGGGAGAGTAGGACCGATGCCGATCCTGTCTCTGATGGTTGCTCTGCCTTTGGTGGGGGCAGTGTTGTTGGTGGCGGCGGGGGGGCGGGTTTATCGCCTGGCGCTCCTGATGACGGGACTGGAGTTGATTCTGGCGGTCGTTGCCGCTCTCCAGGTCGATCCGGCGGTGACCGGCTTCCAGTTGGTGGAGAGGCATGCTTGGATTCCCTCTCTGGGGATCCATTATCACGTCGGCGTCGATGCCCTTTCGGCCCTTTTTCTGCCGCTCTCGGCTTTGCTCTTCGGGGTGGTGGTCATGACCTCACGGCACCACCTGGCGCGGCCCATGCCCGGGCTTTTCTTTGCCATGCTGGCGCTCCTGGAGGGGGCGACGATGGGGGTTTTCGTTGCCCTCGACACCATGTTCTTTTTCCTTTTCTGGGAGTTGACCCTGGTTCCGACCTACTTTCTGGTGGCGTTGTGGGGGGCGGGTCCCTACCGGCGTCAGGCGGCGACCAAGTACACTTTGATCATGATGGCGGGTGGGGTTCCGCTCCTTTTCGGATTGCTCCTGGCGGCTCTTGATCACCCTGTGCCCCTTTTCGATCTTCCGGCCCTGCTTGCGACGCCGCTGCCTGTTTCCCGGCAGACGGCGGTATTTTTGCTGCTCCTTCTCGGTTTCGGGGTCAAAACCCCCCTGGTTCCGCTCCACACCTGGTTGGCGACGGTGGCGATGGAGGGTCCGGTCGCGGCGGTGGCGATCATGACCGGGCTCAAGCTCGGGGCCTATGGACTCCTGCGTTTTGCCATCCCCATCGCTCCCGAGGCGGCGCGATCCTTCGACTGGTTGCTCGTTGCCCTGGGAGTGGCGGGGATTTTGATGGGAGGATTTGCTGCCCTGGTCCAGACCAATCTTCGGCGACTACTCGCCTATGCGAGCATCAGCCATGTAGGGTTGGTTGTGCTGGGATTGGCCTCTTTCACGTTGCAGGGGGTTCAGGGGGCGGTCTTTCAGCTTCTCAGTTTTGCGTTGGTTTCCGGGGGCCTTTACTGTCTCACCGGTTTTCTCCACCAGCGTTTCGGTTCCACCGACCTGATCCACCTGGGGGGGCTGGTTCGTTCCATGCCGCTGGCGACGGCGCTTTTTCTTTTTCTGGGTCTGGGGGGATTGGGCATTCCCCTGACGGCGGGATTCCCCGGGGAGTTGCTTCTCCTGCTTGGCGCCGCCCAGACCCACTTCGGGGCCTTCCTGGCGGCCTTGGCCGGGACCATCCTGGGGGCGGCGGCCTTTCTGGTGTTCTATCGGAACGCCTTTCTGGGTCCCCCCGCCCACCCTGATCTTGTCCGGGGTCCGGATCTCCTCCCCCACGAGCGGATGGCGTTGGGGGGGGTATCGCTGATTCTCTTCCTGGGGGGGATTCTGCCTTCCATCATCCTCGATTATACCCAGGGCGCCGCCCTGGGGTGGCTTCAGGGGGTGACGCGGCCCCTGCCCTGAGGCAGACCTCCCGGAGGGTGAGAGGTCAGGGTGACGCGGTCCCTGCCCTGAGGCAGACTTCCCGGAGGGTGAGAGGTCAGGGGGGAGGGTGGAGGATTTTCGTGCGACATCGGCATTTGAATCACGAGGGGTACACCTTGGCGGCGATCGATGATCTCATCGCCCGTGGTGGTCGTGGTGACTGGGCCGAGTTGCGGCAGGCGGTGATGGCCCGAACCGAACTCCGGGAGAAGGTCCTTGCCGTTTGTCGTCAATACGTCTCCGATCCCTACGCCCAGCGGTATCACTTTTGGAAGCATTATGTCGAACGACTCCCTGCCTGAGTGGGAGCGGCTCCTCTCCGCCGCAGCTTCCGCTGGAATCAGAAGCCGGGGGAGACTTGGCGGCGAATCCTGGGGTCGGGAGAGGCGCGGAGGAGGCGGTCGGCGATGGCGCGGAAGGTGCGGAAGGGGGTATGCCGATCGGTCAGGGCGAGGAGCAGGCGGCGGATGGTCTCTTCGCGGGTCTCGGGATTTTCGTAGGGGTGGTTGCCCAGGAGCTGGGTGATGAACTCCAGATAGCCGACCATCCCGCCTTTCAGGCTTTGGGCGCGGTATTTGCGCTTGAATTTTTTGACCGCCAAGGCGCTGCCGCCGCCGTGGCCGCAATAGAGGAGGAGCGGTCGTGACCTGAGGGTCTCGTCGAAGCGTTCTTGGAACTCCTTGCCCTGGTCGAAAATTTTCAGAATGTAGACCTGCCGGGATCCGGGGATGGCAGGCTCGTAATCTTCGCCGCCACGCAGGTCGAGGATCAGACTCTCTTCGCGACGGGCGAGCAGGGCCTCGACCGAGAGTTCGCGTTGATGGCCGAAATTCAGGAACATCGCTCTTTCCTTGTGAATATGACCGGGTGGTCCGTTGTCGCGACCAGGAGTGTTCCCGGGGGTTGTCCGATGGAGAGGCGAGGTGTCGAGGAGGTGACCGGGCGGTGATCACCGTCGATCGTGCGAGGAGGCTTTCCTGGGTGGTTGCGTTCCAGGGGCGTTGGGTTATGATGGCGGTGGTCTTTCCGCATCGATGGAGCTGCCCGGGATGTCCAAGTCGCCTGTGATTGACGGGGAGTTGCGGGTTCCGGTCACGGTGTTTCTGACCCTGGAGCAACTCGAACTCATCTCCCGGTCCGCCATGTGCCGGGAGGAGCGTCATGGCGGGAGGACGCGGGTTTCTGTTTCCGAGGTCCTCAGGGAATTGATCGAGGATAACCGCAAACCCTTCGAAAGGGAAATCATGGGGTGTGTTCCCCCTTCTCTCTCCCTTCCCCGCCAGCCGTAGGTTCTCTTCCCTGGTCGGTGGTGTGGCCGGCTGGTGGCTGGGGTTCGGGCTGACGTGAATTCTCCGCCTCTCTTGCTCCTTGACGCCGTTCGCAAGAAGTCGCGCCGGGACGGAACTCTTCTTTTCGATGCTCTTACCCTCTCCCTCAGCTCGGGTGACACGCTGGCGGTGGTGGGAGGGGAGGGGTCGGGATTGACCACTCTGGCGCGTCTTGCGACCGGCTTGGAGGCGCCTGACCGAGGCCGGGTTCTCCTGGAGGGAGAACCCCTCGAGCAGTGGGATCCCCAAGAGAGGGCAGCACGCATCGGCCTGCTCTGGCAGATTCCCGAGGAGGGATTCCTCGGGGCTACGGTTTGGGAGGAGGTTGCGCTCGATCCTGCTGGTCGAGGGGTGCCGGAGGCGGAGCTTCGGCAGCGAGTGGAGGCGGCAATGGCTCTGGCCGGGTTGCCGGTGTCGATGAGTCACCTGCATCCTTTGACTTTATCTCCTTCATTTCGGGCCCGGATTGGACTTGCGGCGGTCCTGGCGCAGAGGCCGCGGCTCCTGGTGGCCGATGAACCGGGGTGGGCGTTGTCGACGGCGGGAGAGGAATCCCTGGCGGCGACCCTTCGCCGGGTCTGTTGCGAATGGGGCATGGCCCTGCTGGTGGTGACCAGCCGCCCGGAACGGGGGCGGCGTTTCGCCTCGCGTCTGGAAAGCCTCTCCGGGGGACGGGTGATCCCTTTCGCGCCGAGGTCAAAGGCCGGATAATCGGCCTCCCGGCCTGCGAAGACGGGCAGGCTCGGGGCCTTCTGCCGGGTCTGCTCGGGACCTTCCGCCGGGTGTGCTCGGGACCTTCCACGGCTGGTCGGTCGCTTTCCCTGGGAGGGTGTCGCTCCCGCCTTCAACTTGTCGGTCCCCATGTCCCATTCCAGAACCCCTCTGCCCCCTCGGAGTCCCGGTCGGGCGTCGGATGCGGTGATCCCCGATCCGGAGCTGCACGAAAGCCGTCTCGACAACGGCCTGCGGGTGGTGACGATGCCGATGCCATGGTTGCACGAGGTGGGGGTGACGCTCATGGTGCGGGCGGGGAGTCGCTTCGAGGATGCCCCTCGGGCGGGTGTCGCCCATTTTCTGGAACACATGCTCTTCAAGGGGACGCGGCGAATCCCCGATCCATCTGCCCTGCACGCGCATCTGGAGGCGTTGGCGGCGGACATGAACGCCGCCACCGGTCACGAGGCCAATGCCTACTGGCTGCATTTGCCGCCGGAACACCTGGAAGAGGGGATGGCGGTCTTCTGCGAGATGTTTACCGAACCGGTCTTTGCCGGGATCGAGACCGAGCGTCAGGTGATCCTCGCGGAGATGCGCGAGGACGAGAACGACCGCGGGGAGATGACCAATTCCGGTATCCTCGGGGGGGAGCAGCTCTGGCCCGGGGACCCGTTGGCCCGACCGATCCTGGGGACGCGGGAGACGATCTCTTCCATCGGTGTTGCCGCTCTTCGGGAGTATCTGGATCGACAATATCTGGGGGGTCGATCGGCGGTGGCCTTTTTTGGTCCGGTCGATCACCGCCACGGCGTTGAATTGGCGGAGCGGGCCCTGGGGTCGCTTCCCCGGGATCCGGGGGCGGCTCCCCCGAGACCGCCGTCGCCCATGCCTTCCGGCCCCCACTGGGTGGCGGTGGATGACAACACCTCCCTGCACTCTCTCTCCCTCTTTTTCCGGACCGGGGGGTATCGGGATCCTGATTTTCACGGCATTGCCGCCCTGCGTCGCCTCCTCGACGACGGTTTTTCCTCCCGTTTGCAGGCGGGGCTGCGGGAGAAGGAGGGGTTGGTCTACGACATTTGGGCCAATTTCAACACCCACTCCGACACCGGATTTCTGGAGTTGGGGGCCTCGGTGGCCCCGGAGCATCTGGTGACGGTTTTTGCCGCCCTCTATCGAGAGCTGGCCCTTTTGGCGGAATGTGCCCCGGCGGCTTCGGAGTGGGAGCGGATCATGACCCGGTGGCGGGTCTCGTTGACCTCCTGCCTGGATCGCCCGTCGGACCTGGTCGAGCGCTATGTCGGCGACGGTTTGTTCGAGTCGGTGGAGTCCCTGGCGGCGACCTGGCGTCTGGCCAGCGCCCTGGATCCGGCGCGTCTGCCCGATCTTGCTCGGGAGCTGACCCGGGCGACCAACCTGGTCGTCGTCCTGGTCGGCCCGGAGGCGAGGGGAAGGTTGCCGCAGTTGCAGCAGTGCCTGCGGGCCATCCGCTGGCACCGTTTCTGAGCGGAGGGCGGGGTTCGCGACAGAGTCTCTCTCCCCGGGGGCGGTCGGTGAAACTGGGGGTATCCCTCCCCCGGACGGCGGACCCCGCCGGTGGCCTCGGAGAGGGCGGATCGGGACGAGGACCAAGGGAGCGTTGCCCGCGATGGCCATGCTGTGGTGCCCAGGGGCTTTTGGGAGGCCTTTGTGCGGGCAAGCCGGAAGGCCGTCAGTCTGAGCCGGGTGGTCGGCGACGACAAGGGGGTCACGTTGCTTCGCGATCTGCTGGCGGTTTCGGTGAAATCCATCGAGGAACGGGTCGGGCGACGCCCCGGCAGGTGACGGGCGGGGAGGGGACACCGCAGAGAGCCCGGATCGTTCGCCAATGGCGACGACGGCCCGGGCCGTCTGCGATCGGTTGGAGCAAGGGCAGACGCTCAATCCCCTTCGTCGAAGGAAGGAGCGGCCTCGTTCCGGGTGGCATTGCCTCCCCCGGGGCTCTTCGGTCGCCGACGACGGCGTCGGCGTTTCGGTCGGGAAGCGGTCATCGTGGTGGGAGGGGCCTCGTTGCCGGGGGAGGGGCCATCCTCCTCGTCCATCTCCGCGTTTTCTCCCTGGAAGAAGGTATCTCCCTGGGGGGGGCCTTCTCCCGGGACGCCCAACTGGTAGAGCCCCGGGACGTCCAGGGCCTTGGCGCCGCTCCCCTCCCGTCTGGAGTGGGGCTGGGCGCTGTTCCCGTCGCCGAGGGCCTCGTCGTCGCCGGCAGAATCCTCGTTGCCGCCGGGATCCTCACCGTCCCGGGATTGACCCGTCTGCGGCGAGGTCGCTGCCGGTGAACGCCGGCGTCGGCGCCGTCGCCGCTTCTTGCGGTCCCCACGCTCTTCGCCGCCCTCCCGCTCGCCGCCCTCTTGGGGAGCCGGCGTTCCCTTCTCTCGATCCTCGCCGGAGGCCTCGCCCCTGGCGCGGAGGGATTCTTCCTCCTCTCGGAGATCCTCTTCCGCAGCTGCGGGTTCGTTCCTGTCACCCCGTTCGTTCCTGTCACCCCGTTCGTTCCTGTCACCCCGTTCGTTCCTGCCACCCCGCCGTCCGCGACCGCCCCGGTCTCCTCGATCCCCCCGGTCCCCCCGATCTCCCCCTTCGGCCTTGTCGCTCTTCTCCTCGCGACCGGGTTTGGGACGCTCCTGAAGTTCCTGCTTGAACTCCGGAATCATCAGGGCGGGATCGGCATGGATGAGGATGAGGGTGTCGTTTTCCTTTTCCAGTTGGGCGAGCAGTTCCCGCTTTTTGTTGAGCAGATGGTTTGCCACCTCCGGCGGCACCCGGAAGAGGACCCTCTGGTTGCGACCGCCACCCACGCACTCCTGGATCCGGCGGAAGATATGGATCGCGATCGATTCCACCGAGCGGACCGTTCCCAATCCCTGGCAACGCGGGCAGACCTGGCGGTTGGTTTCGGAAAAGGCCGGTTTCAGACGCTGACGGGACAATTCCAGCAAACCGAACTGGGAGATCTTGCCGAGCTGGATCTTGGCCCGGTCGGGCTTGAAGGCTTCTTTCAGCCGTTTTTCGACCTCCTGGTTGTGTTTCTTGTCCTCCATGTCGATGAAGTCGATGACGACGAGCCCCCCCAGGTCGCGCAGGCGCAACTGGCGGGCGATCTCTTCCGCCGCCTGGAGGTTGGTCTTGAAGGCGGTACTCTCCACATCCTTTTCCCGGGTCGAACGCCCGGAGTTGATGTCGATGGTGACCAGCGCCTCGGTCGACTCGATGACCAGATAGCCTCCCGCCTTGAGCTGGATCACCCGTTCGTGCATCGATTCGATGTGGTTTTCGACCTGGAAGCGGGTGAAGAGCGGCTGGGCGTCGCGGTAGGGCTGGACCACCTTGACGTAGCGGGGCATCAGGAGGCGCATGAAGTTCTTGCCCCGCCGGTAGGCCTCCTGTCCTTCGATCAGGATCTCTTCGGTGTCGGTGGTATAGAGATCACGGATGGTGCGGATGATGAGGTCCGCCTCTTCGTGGATCAGGCAGGGGGCCTTGAGGGTGCGCGCCTTCTCGACGATCATCTTCCACAGGCGCATGAGGTAGCTCATGTCGCGGGTGATTTCCCGGCGGGTCCTGCCGAGCCCTGCGGTGCGGATGATGAGGCTGGCCTCTTTGGGCATCGCCATCGCCGCGAGGATTTTCTTGAGGGCCTTGCGCTCGGCGGCATCGGTGATCTTCCGGGAGATGCCGCCGCCGCCGGAATTTTCCGGCAGCAGGACCGAATAACGGCCCGCCAGGGAGAGATTGGTCGTGAGGGAGGCCCCCTTGCCTCCCCGGGCTTCCTTGGAGACCTGGACGAGCAGGGTCTGGTTGCGCGAGAGGAGTTTCTGGATCGGCAGGTTGCGCCGCCGGGAGCGGGTCGATGGCGGGGCATCCTCGTCGACGCCCTCGTTTTCCTCTTCGGCGGCGGCCCGCCGCCGGCGCGGGGGAGGGGCCTCCTCCTCGTCCTCCTCTTCCTCCTCGTCCCCTTCCCTTTCTTCTTCTTCCTCCTCCTTTTCCTCGTTCTCCTCTTCCTCCCCTGTCTCGCGATCTGCCGGATTGTTCTCCCGGTCGCTGCCCGGGCTGTCCTCTTCCCTTTCGGTATCCTCGTCCTCGTTGTTCTCCTCGTCGTCCTCGAGGTCATCGTCATCCTCATCCTCGAGGTCGTCGCCGAGGGAGAGGAACTCCGGCAAGGGGGGCGGCTGTCCTTCCCGACCGTTCTGGGGATAGTATTTGGGGTGGATGTCGTTGACCGAGAGGAAGCCCTGGCGACCGCCGTTGAAATCGATGAAGGCGGCCTGGAGCGAGGGTTCCACCCGGGTCACCCGGCCCAGATAGATGTTGCCCTTGATCTGTTCGTGCGACGCCGTCTCGATATCCAGGTCGATCAGCCGCTGATCCTGGACGATGGCGACGCGTACTTCTTCGGGGTGGTTGGCCTCCACCAACATTCTTTTAGCCATGGGAAATACCAACTCCTGGTAAGGGAATCCATCCGCACCGGGGTGGTTGCACAGGCGACCACCCGGGGACGAATTGTCCGTGGGCATGACAGGATGGGAGCAATACTCTAAACTGTCTCGAAATCCCGATAAAATTCCGTAATCCTAACATCGGTGGCAAGGAGTTGCAAACTTGGATGAGTCCGAAGGCTGGATTCGGTCGTCCCCGAAGCGGGCGGTCGTCGACCGGGAAGTGGCCGGGATGCGGCTGGATCGGTATGTTCGGCAGATGCTTCCCGGGGTCCCGGGACCGGCGATTCAGCGATTGTTGCGAACCGGCCAGGTTCGGGTCAACGGGGGTCGGGTCAAGGGGGGACGGCGCCTCCTGGAGGGTGACGAGGTTCGCCTGCCGCCGGCGATGGTGCTGGTCGATCCGGGGAACCCGCCCCTGCCCGATTCCCTGATCGACGAACTCCGGGGGCGGATCCTTTACCGGGATGCGGCGGTGCTGCTCCTCGACAAGCCGGCCGGGATGGCGGTACACGGTGGTAGCGGTCGCCCCTGGGGGGTGGTGGATGGGGTGCGGGCCTTGTGGCGGCGGGAGGGTTTGGCGGGGGAGCCGCAACTGGCGCATCGTTTGGACCAGGGGACCTCCGGCGCCCTGCTTTTCGGTCTGACGCCGTCGGCGGTGCGGCGCCTTGCCGCCGATTTTGCCTCCGGTCGGGTCGAGAAGCGTTATCTGGCGTTGGTGCGCGGGGCTCCGGCGGACTCGGGTCGGATCGACCAGGGGCTGATCAAGGGGGCCACCCGCGCCGGCGAGCGGGTGGTGGTGGCGGGTCACGGGCAGGAGGCCGATACCGGCTATCGGGTGGTGGCCCGGTTCGAGGGGGCCTCGCTGCTGGTGGTGACCCCGGGCTCGGGGCGCACCCATCAGATCCGGGTGCATCTGCAATGGTTGGGGCATCCCCTGGCGGGCGACGACAAGTATGGCGACCACCGCTTCAATCGGCAGATGGCCCGCCTTGGGCTGGCGCGGATGTTCCTTCATGCCGCCTGCCTGAACTGCACCCATCCGGAGTCGGGGGAGAGGCTCCGGCTGACCGCTCCCCTGGAGGTGTCGTTGCGGCATTTTCTGGAGGGCTGGGCCGGGCCACTGGCCGTCGAGCCGTTGCGGCGTCTCTCCCGGGAGTGCGACCGGGAGGCGTGAGGGGGGGGCCTTTCCCGGGGAGGGGAAGGGGAAGGTTTCGGCTCCTACCAGGGTTTCTTCCCTTCGAGGAGGAGGGTGAAGGCCTCGACCGGCAGGGGGCGGCTGAAATGGTAGCCCTGGGACTCGTCACAGCCGCTCTGGCGCAGGAAGGCGAGTTGTTCCAGGGTCTCCAGCCCCTCGGCGACGACCTTGAGGTGGAGATTTCGGGCCATGGAGATGATGGCCGAGACGATGGCGGCGTCGTCCGGATCGGTGGCCAGATCGCGGACGAAGGAGCGGTCGATCTTGAGGGAGTGGATGGGGAGGCGTTTGAGGTAGCTCAGGGAGGAGTAGCCGGTGCCGAAATCGTCCATGGAGATGTGGAGTCCCATCGCCCCGAATTCCGAGAGGGTGGCGATCACCCGCTCGATATCCTGCATGACCATGCTTTCGGTGATCTCCAACTCCAGGTTGCGCGGCGGCAATCCGGTTTTTTGGAGGATGTCGCGGACGGTGGCGACCAGATCGCCGCTGCGGAACTGGCGGGCGGAGAGGTTGACGGCGACGCGCAGGTGGTCGTGTCCCTGGTCCACCCAGCGACGGGTCTGGCGACAGGCGGTCTCCAGGATCCAGGCGCCCATGGGGAGGATGAGCCCGGTTTCCTCGGCCAGGGCGATGAACTCCCCGGGGGGGACCAGGCCGGTCCCGGGACGTTCCCAGCGGACCAGGGCCTCCATGCCGACCATGTTGCCGCTGGCGAGGTCCACCTTGGGTTGGTAGTGCAGGAGCAGTTCTCCGCGCTCCAGGGCGCGGCGCAGGCCGCTTTCGAGGGTCAGGCGGCGACCGGAGTCCTCCTGCATCCCTTTTTGGAAGAACTGGACGTTGTTGCGTCCCCTCTCCTTGGCGAGGTACATGGCGGCATCGGCGTTCTTGATCAGGGTGTCGACATCGTCGCCGTCGCTGGGGTAGACGGCGATGCCGATGCTGGCGCCGATGAAGATCTCCTGGGCCTCCACGACCATGGGATGGGCGAAGCTGGCGAGGATCTTTTCGGCGGCCCTGATCGTCCCCTCGAAGCTCTTGACATCGTTCAGGATGATGGTGAACTCGTCGCCCCCCATGCGGGCGATGCTGTCGGTTTCGCGGATGACGGCCTGCAACCGCCGGGCTGCCTCGACGAGGATGAGGTCGCCGGCGTTGTGGCCGAAGGTGTCATTGGCGTGTTTGAAGCGGTCGAGATCGAGGAGGAGGACGGCGACGGTGCTTGCGTGGCGTCGGGCGAGGGCGATCTCGCGGCTCAGGCGATCCTGGAAGAGCAGGCGGTTGGCCAATCCCGTCAGGGGGTCGTGATAGGCCAGGTGGGCGAGGCGGGCCTCGACCGATTTCAGGGTGCTGAGGTCGGAGAAGATGCCGATGCTGTGCAGGATTCTGCCGACCGGGTCCTTGATGGTATCGATCGAGAGCCACTGGGGGTAGACCTCGCCGTTCAGCCGCCGGTTCCAGAGCTCTCCCTGCCACCGTCCCTCTCTGTCGAGGGAGCGCCACATCTGCTTGTAGAAGGCGTCGTCATGACGGCCCGATTTCAGGAAGCCTGGGTTCTGACCGAGGGCCTGTTCCCGGGGGCAGCGGGTGATCCGGGTGAAGGCGGTGTTGACGTCGATGATGCGATTGGCCTGGTCGGTGATGACGACGGCGTCGTGGCTCATCTCGAAGACCTTCGTCATCAATTGCAGTCGTTCGTCCCGACGTTTGGCGTCGATCAGGGCCGCCAGGGCGGTGGCCAGGGGCGGCATAGGGTCCGTTCCATCCGAGGCGGTGGGGGATTCTTCACCCGAGGCCAGGAGGATGACCAGGGCGCCCACCCTCTCCCCTTGAAGCAGGAGGGGGGTGACGCGAAGGCGGTCGGCGACTGCAGCCGGTGGGGGAGGGTGGTGGGGTCCCGGATTCGTTGCCGGGAGGGCGACCGCTTCGCAGAGGGGCCACCATTCGGGGGTGATTCCCAGTCGGGCGACGCTCTTGTCGGCTCCGGGGGAGGGGGCGTCGACGAAGAGAGCCCCCTCCCAGCGATGCTCGGCAGGGGAGAGGCTGACGATCCGTTCCAGGGCCAGGGCGAGGGCCTGCGGCAGTGGCTCCCGGGAGGTCTGGAGGGCCATCAGCTCCTGAAGGAGGGTCGAGAGAGGGAGGATTGATTCCATGAATGAAGCCGCGCCAAGGTTCCGCTGCCCGGAAGCGTAGGACCGGACCGGGTCGGGAGATCACCTCCCCCATTCTCCTTGAAGGTACCCGATTGGCTTCGATTACAAAATGAAAATCCCGATCCCCGGGGGGGGATTCCCGTTTTTTCCCGGGGCCGCTTTTCTCTGGGGCGCCGATCCCCGGCAGTGACCGGGGAATGCGGACCGATTGCCCGGGGCTCCGGGCGCGGAAGGCTTGTGGTTGGTGCCGGGAGTATTTTATTCTGGGGGGCTGGAGGTGGGAGTGGGCGGATCGCCACTCCTGCCCGGGGCCGTTCCGCGGCAGTCTCTGCTCTGAAGGAGTGACGATGGGTGCAGCGACCCTGTTTGATAAGATCTGGGAGAGTCATGTCGTCCGCGACAACGGCGATGGCACGGTTCTCCTCTATATCGACCGCCACCTGGTCCATGAGGTGACGAGCCCCCAGGCCTTCGAGGGGCTGCGCCTGGCCGGGCGACGGGTGCGGCACCCGGAGGTGGTCTTCGCGGTGCCGGACCACAACGTCCCGACCCGGGACCGGCACCTGGGCATTCGCGATCCCATTGCGCGGTTGCAGGTGGAGACCCTCGACGGCAACTGTCGGGATTTCGGCATTGTCCAGTTTGGGATGGAGGATCGCCGCCAGGGGGTGGTCCATGTCATGGCGCCGGAGCAGGGGGTGACCCTGCCGGGGCTGACCCTCGTCTGCGGCGATTCCCATACTGCGACCCACGGGGCCTTCGCGGCCCTGGCCTTCGGCGTCGGCACTTCCGAAGTGGAACATGTTCTTGCGACCCAGACCCTGTTGCAGAAGCGTCCCAAAACCCTGCTGATCCGGGTGGACGGCGCCTTGCCGGCGGGCTCCACGGCCAAGGATCTCATCCTCGCCATCATCGGTCGGATCGGCACCGCCGGTGGTACCGGGTTTGCCATCGAGTTCGCCGGCGAGGCGATCTCCGCCCTCTCCATGGAGGGGCGCATGACGGTCTGCAACATGGCCATCGAGGCCGGGGCGCGGGCGGGGATGGTAGGAGTCGATGCCAAGACCCTGGCCTACCTCAAGGACCGCCCCTTGAGTCCCAAGGGAGAGATGTGGGAGCGGGCGGTGGGCCAGTGGCGGCGCCTGGTCTCGGATCCCGGCGCCCGCTTCGATCGGGTCATTGAGCTGAACGCGGGCCTTGTCGCCCCGCAAGTTACCTGGGGGACCTCGCCGGAGATGGTCGTCCCGGTCGACGGCCGGGTTCCGGACCCGCAGGCGGAGGCGGATCCGGTACGGCGGGGGTCGATGCTGAAGGCCCTGGAGTACATGGGCCTCAGCGCCGGGACCCCGATCACCGGGATCGCCGTCGACAAGGTTTTCATCGGTTCCTGCACCAACGGTCGCCTGGAGGATCTGGAGGCGGCGGCGGCGCTGCTCGGGGGGCGCCGGGTGGCGTCCAGCGTCAAGCTGGCGATGGTGGTGCCGGGGTCGGGTCTGGTCAAGGCGGAGGCCGAGAGGCGGGGATTGCACCGGGTCTTCCTGGAAGCGGGTTTTGAATGGCGCGATCCGGGGTGTTCGATGTGCCTGGCGATGAACGACGATGTCCTCGCCGCCGGCGAGCGCTGTGCCTCGACCTCGAATCGCAACTTCGAGGGGCGGCAGGGGGCGGGCGGGCGGACCCACCTGGTGAGTCCGGCGATGGCCGCCGCCGCTGCGGTGGCGGGGCACTTCGTCGACATTCGCCAGGGCATGGGTTGAGAGGAGAGGGAGTCGAGGTCATGGAGCCATTGCGGGTGGTCACGGCCATCGTGGCGCCGTTGGATCGGGCCAACGTCGATACGGATGCCATCATTCCCAAGCAGTTTCTGAAGTCGATCCGGCGCAGCGGTTTCGGCCCCAATCTCTTCGACGAGTGGCGCTATCGGGATCGGGGCGAGCCGGGTCGTTCCAACGAGGGGCGACCGGAGAACCCGGATTTTGTCCTGAACCGGAGTCGTTATCGCGGTGCGGGGATCCTCCTGGCGCGGGACAATTTCGGCTGTGGTTCCAGTCGCGAGCATGCCCCCTGGGCGCTGCTGGATTACGGCTTCCGGGTCATCATCGCCCCGAGCTTCGCCGATATTTTCTTCAACAACTGCTTCAAGAACGGCATCCTCCCGGTGCGCCTGGAGGGCGGGGTCGTCGATCGGCTTTTCCGCGAGACCGAGGCGACGGAGGGGTATCGCCTGACGGTCGATCTCGAAAGGCAGGAGGTGATCACCCCCGGGGGAGAGGCGCTCGCCTTCGAGGTCGATCCCTTCCGACGCCACTGCCTGCTGGAGGGGCTCGATGACATCGGTCTGACGTTGCAACATCTGGGGGCCATTGAGGCCTTTGAGGCCCGGAGGCGGCAAGAGGCGCCCTGGGCTTTTTTGTGAGAGGAGGGAGATGAACATGTCGCGGCGTCTGCTTCTGTTGCCGGGTGACGGCATCGGTATCGAGATTGTCGACGAGGCGCGGAAGCTCCTGAACTGGCTCGTGGCTGCGGGTCTGGCCGATCTGGTGCTGGAGGAGGGTCTGATCGGCGGCTCGGCCTACGATGCGACCGGGACGCCGCTGCCGGAGGCGACCGTGGAACGGGCGCGGGTGGTCGATGCGGTGTTGCTGGGGGCGGTCGGCGGTCCGAAGTGGGAGGGGCTCGACTATGCGGTGCGTCCCGAGCGCGGTCTCCTGGGGATCCGCAAGGCCCTGGATCTTTACTGCAATCTGCGTCCGGCGACGGTTTTCCCACAGCTTGCCGATGCCTCCACCCTGAAGCCCGAGGTGGTGAGCGGCATCGACATCATGGTGGTGCGGGAGCTGAGTTCGGGGATCTATTTCGGGACTCCCAAGGGGGTCGAGACCCTGGCGGATGGCCGGCGCCGGGGCTTCAACACCCTGGTCTACACCACCGACGAGATCGAGCGGGTGGCGCATTCGGCCTTTCAGGTGGCGCGGCAGCGGCAGCGGCGGGTTTGTTCGGTGGACAAGGCCAACGTCCTGGAGGCCACCGAGCTGTGGCGGCAGGTGGTGACCGAGGTGCGGAATCGGGATTACCCCGACGTGGCCCTGAGTCACATGTACGTCGACAACGCGGCGATGCAGCTCATTCGCAATCCGCGCCAGTTCGATGTGATCGTCACTACCAACATGTTCGGGGATATCCTCTCGGACGAGGCGAGCATGTTGACGGGTTCTATCGGGATGCTTGCCTCGGCGTCGCTGGGCAAGGCTTACGCACTCTATGAGCCCATCCACGGTTCGGCCCCGGACATCGCCGGCAAGGGGGTGGCGAATCCCCTGGCGACGATTCTTTCGGTGGCGATGATGTTCCGCTATACCCTGGGCTCTCCCGAGGTGGCGGCCCGGATCGAGGCGGCGGTCTCGCGGGTGTTGGACAGCGGACTCCGGACGGCGGACATCATGCAGCCGGGGATGACCCAGGTGGGGACGGTGGCGATGGGGGATGCGGTGGTTCAGGCCATGGGTGAAGGTTGAAGGGGAGGCGGACGTCCCAGAAGCGGCGAGGGCGGGGCGGGGGGGTTGGGCCTGGTCGGGGGAGTCGGGGACTTTTGCGGGGATCCGCGGAGTCTGCCGCTTCGCGGCGGGGGGCGGGTCGGCGTTCCGTCTTCTGGTTGTTGGTTTTGCTTCTGACCTTGGCCTTGGGTTTTGCTTTCGGCTATGCCTATGGGGTCTTTTCCGGTTTTGTCGTCGATCCCGGTCAGTGATGCTGTTGGCAGTATGATCGTACTACCCAAGAGGGGCTGGGGGGTCTGGGGGGAGGCTCTGCCGCCCCCCGGTGGGGTTTGGGGCAAAGCCCCAAGGTCTTGTCTTTGACTTTGCTTTTCGCGCCCGATCACACCAAGCGGATCCCGCGTTCTCTGCGGGATCCGCGCCGGCGCGGGCCTCGGCGTTCCGATCATCGGGACCGGGTTTTTCGGCCCCGATGATCGGAACGTACTCTGCGAAAGGCACGCCGCCAAAGGCGGCGCAGGTGCCCGTTCAGTAGCCAACGGTGACAGAGCCTTCTTCGTATACCGTTCGATCCGATAAAAGATTCCGGTTCTGAACTTCGGTGAACACTTGCCTTTTTTCCAGTGAACCAATCACAGGGAGTCGCGATGTACAGCCCCGTCGACAAGAATCTTGATTTTGTCGCCATCGAAAAACGGATTCTCGAATTTTGGCGAGAGCGGCGCATCTTCGCCCGGCTTCGGGAGCAGAATGCCGGTGGCGAGGTCTGGTCGTTCCAGGATGGTCCGATCACCGCCAATAATCCGATGGGGGTGCATCACGCCTGGGGCCGATCGCTCAAGGATTGTTACCAGCGCTATCATGCGATGCAGGGGCGGGCCCTGCGTTATCAGAACGGTTTCGACTGCCAGGGGTTGTGGGTGGAGGTGGAGATCGAGAAGGAGCGCGGGTTCCGCTCGAAGCGGGATATCCACGCCTATGGGCTGGCGCGCTTCGTTCGTGAATGCAAGGAGCGGGTGCTGACCTTTGCCGCCAGGCAGACCGAGCAGTCGATTCGTCTCGGTTACTGGATGGATTGGGACGATCCCGAGGCCCTCCGGCGCCTGCGTGATGCCCTCCACGACGAGGTTGGCGACTATCGCCATGAGACCACCGCCGGGGGAGTGGTGGTGGATACCCCCGAGGCGATCGTCTCCCGCCTGGGGAGCGCCGAGTTTGGTGGCAGTTATTTTACCTTTTCCAGCGAAAACAATTACACCATCTGGCACTTCCTCAAGCGATGCCACGATGAGGGGCATATCTACCGCGGGACCGATGTGATGCCGTGGTGTCCCCGATGCGGGACGGGTCTTTCGCAGATGGAGGTGGCGGAGGGGCGGCGGATCGTGGCTCATACCTCGGTCTTCGTGCGTTTTCCACTCCGCGAACGTCCGGGTGAGGCCTTTCTTGTCTGGACCACCACCCCGTGGACCCTGACCTCGAATGTGGCGGTGGCGGTCAATCCCGAACTCCCCTACCTCAAGGTGCGTCAGGGGGATTGGAGTTACTGGGTGGGCAAGGGCAACTTCGCCCACAAGCGGCAATTCGAGTTGGAGGCCGAGGGGCATAAGCGTGCGGTGAAACTGCCCTCGTTGGAGCAGATCCTGCGGGGTCTTGGGGGGGAGGTGACGATCCTCGACGAGGTGCCGGGCTCGGAGTTGCTCGGGTTGACCTATCAGGGCCCTTTCGATGCCCTGCCGGCTGCCCTTGCGACGGGGGGCATCACTCCTTTCGGGCCGGTTGCGGGGGTGAGTGCCAACGCCGTCGATTCGCATCGGGCCATCGCCTGGAAAGAGATCAGCGCCACCGAGGGTACCGGCATTGTCCACATCGCCCCGGGCTGCGGTACCGAGGACTACCTGCTGGGGCGGGAGAATGGCCTTGCGGTCATCGCTCCTCTCGATGAGAACGGCGTCTTCCTGGAGGGTTTTGGTTCCTTTACCGGGGTCGAGGTCGCGGCGGTCAGTGCCCAGGTTGTGGCCGATCTCAAGGGGCGGGGGCTTCTTCTGGCCCGGGAGGAGTATACTCACGTCTATCCCCACTGCTGGCGTTGCAAGACCGAGCTTGTCTTTCGCTTGATCGATGGCTGGTATATCGACATGAGCTGGCGGGATCGCATCCAGAAGGTGGTGGGCGATATCCGTTGGATCCCGGCGGACGGGGAGGCGCGGGAGCGGGACTGGTTGCGCAACATGGGGGATTGGTTGATCTCCAAGAAGCGTTTCTGGGGTCTGGCCCTGCCGATCTGGGAGTGTACCTGCGGCTGGTTCACGGTCATCGGCGGTGAGGAGGAGTTGAAGTCCCGGGCGATCTCCGGCTGGGAGGCGTTCGCCGGCCATTCGCCGCACCGACCCTATGTCGATGCGGTGCGGATCGCCTGTGAAAAGTGCGGTGGCGAGGCAAGGCGGGTCGAGGATGTCGGCAATCCCTGGCTGGATGCGGGGATCGTTCCCTTCAGCACCCTGCGCTACCGGGAGGATCGGGACTACTGGCGGCGTCATTTCCCGGCGGACATGGTGATTGAATGCTTCCCGGGGCAGTTTCGCAACTGGTTTTATTCGTTGCTGGCGATGAGCGTCAAACTGGAGGGGCGGGCCCCCTTCAAGACCCTGCTCGGGCACGCCCTGGTGCGCGACGAACGCGGCGATGAGATGCACAAGTCATCCGGGAACGCCATCTCCTTCGATGCGGCGGCCGATCTCCTGGGGGCGGATGTCATGCGGTATCTTTATGCCTCGCAGAATCCGGCGGTCAATCTCAACTTTCCTGATCTTCGCCACGAGGAGGGGAAGGGGGGGGTGCATCCGGATACCGAGGTTCGGCGCAAGCTGTTGACCTTCTGGAACTGCTACAGTTTCTTCGTCTCCTATGCCCGCATCGACCAGTGGCGTCCCGGGCCGGAGGATCCGCCGGTGGCCGGGCGGTCGGAGCTGGACCGCTGGATCCTGAGCCGGTTGCAACTCCTGATCGCCCAGGCGCACGAGGCCTTCGCCGGTTTTGCGGTCCATCGCCTCATGGAGCATTTCGAGCATTTTGTCGATGACCTCTCGAACTGGTATCTGCGCCGCAGTCGGCGCCGCTTCTGGGGGGAGGGGGTGAGCGACGACAAGCGTGCCGCCTTTGCCACCCTGTACGAGTCTCTGGTGACCTGCCTCCGCCTGGTGGCCCCGGTGATGCCGTTCCTGACCGAGGAGATCTGGGCCAATCTTGTGGTTTCGGTGGATCCGGAGGCCCCCGAGTCGGTGCATCTGGGGCGCTACCCCGTGGCGGACGGTGCCGTTCGGGACGTGGCCCTGGAAGAGCGGGTGGCGGCGGTGTTGCGGATCAAGAACGCGGCGCTCAAACTGCGCAATCAGTGCCAGATCAAGATTCGCCAGCCCCTGGGTCGCCTCCTGGTCCTTCCCCGGGACGATAACGAGCGGGAGGTACTGGGGGATCCCTCGATGGTCGCGCAGATCCTGGAGGAGTGCAACGTCAAGGGCCTGGAGCTGCTTGCGAGCGGCGAGGGGGTGCGGGTGGGTGCGAAGCCCAATTTCAAGACCCTCGGGGCGCGGGCGGGGAAGTCGATGAAGGCGGTGGCGGCCAAGATCGTTGCAACGGAGGCGCTGGCCCTTCAGGAACGCCTGGCCCGGGACAAGCGCTGGATGCTTCCCCTGGATGACGGCACGGAATTGGAGATCCTTCCGGCGGATGTGCAGTTTACCTTCGATGCCGGTCCCGGGCGGGAGGTGTGTCGGGAAGCGGGGAGTCTGGTCATTCTGGAGACGACGATCTCTCCAGAGCTGGCGGCGGAGGGGATGGTGCGGGACTTCAACCGGTTGGCGCAGAATCTGCGGCGGGACTCCGGGCTCGAATTGAGTGATCGGGTGCGGATTCTCTTCGATGCCGATCAGGTAGCGGTCGAGGCGATCCGGGAGTACCGGGAGCATCTGGCGCGGGAACTCCTGGCGGATGGGATTGACCACAGGCCCGGGCTTGATGGCGCCGAGTTCAAACTGGGGGCGGGGGTGTTGCGTCTCAAACTGGAGAGGTCCTGAGGAGGGAGATTTAATCCGACCCTGATGGGGATTTTACCAGTATTCACTGAATGTTAGAATCGGAATCGCCCTTGATCGACATGGAGTGAAATTGACAAAGAAGATAATGTTGTGAGAGGCTGGTGGGCCTGTGGGAGGAGTCTCTGCTGTTCCCCTCGGTGTGGGTTCGGGGCGAAGTCCCTGGATGGCAGGAGTGTTGCCGAAGCGCTGATTGTGCGCAAGGTGATATTAAGAGGAGGTGAGCGTTGCTATGCGCAGCAGGCGAAGGCTGATGCGGCAGGATTTGCGTGTACATCAGCCGATCCGTTTTTTTGATTGGCAATCATGGTGGTTGCAGTGATGGCTAATAATGTCAACCT
>JADGCL010000036.1 GCA_015229005.1 Magnetococcales bacterium | reverse complement strand
CGCAAGTTGGCCGATTTCAAGATCAAGGGACAGATCATCGGTATCGTCCCCGGGCCGGTGGTCACCACCTTCGAGTTCGATCCCGCCCCGGGTCTCCGCGCCGCCAAGGTAATCACCATCGCCGATGACTTGGCCCGTTCGATTTCCGCCACCTCGGTCCGGGTGGTCGGCAACGTCCCCGGCAAGAACGTCATCGGCATCGAGATCCCCAACGAACAGCGGCAGACCGTCTATCTCTCGGAAATCCTCAACTCGGGGCCGATCCGACAGACGGAGAGCTTCCTCGCCGTCGCCCTGGGCGCGGATATCTCCGGGCAGCCGGTCGTCGGCGACCTGGCCAAGATGCCGCACCTGCTGGTGGCCGGGACCACCGGATCGGGCAAGTCCGTGGCAGTCAACGCCATGATCTGCTCGATCCTCTTCCGCGCCACCCCCGAGCAGGTCCGTTTCCTGATGGTCGACCCCAAGATGCTGGAACTCTCCATCTACGAGGGCATCCCGCATCTTTTGGCGCCGGTGGTCACCGACGTCAACAAAGCCGCAGTCCTCCTGAAATGGGCCGTGGGAGAGATGGAGGAACGTTACCGCCTCATGTCGGAGTTGGGGGTGCGCAGTCTGCCCAGGTACAACCAACGCATCCTCGAATGTATCCGCAACGACGAGCAGCCCACCCGCCGAGTTAAGATCGGTTTCGACCCGGAGACAGGAGCGGCGGTCGAAGAGGACGAACCGATCCCCTTGGAACAAAAGCCCCTGATCGTCATCGTCATCGACGAGTTGGCCGACATGATGATCCAGGTCGGCAAGGAGGTGGAACCCGCCATCGCCCGCTTGGCACAGATGGCGCGGGCAGCAGGACTGCACCTCATCGTCGCAACACAAAGGCCCTCGGTCGATGTGATCACCGGCCTGATCAAGGCCAATTTTCCGACACGTCTGGCATTCCAGGTCTCTTCGAAGATCGACTCACGCACCATCCTGGACACAATGGGGGCAGATCGCTTGCTGGGAATGGGGGACGGCCTGTTCATGCCTCCCGGCACAAGCCATCTGAAGAGAATTCATGCCCCCTTCGTCTCCGATGCCGAGGTCCATCGCCTCGTACACCACCTGCGACAAAGGGGAGGACAGCCGCGTTACGATGCCTCGGTCCTGGCTGCGGACGGTGATGACGCGGGAGACGATTTCGGCGGCTTTTTCGGGTCGCAAGACCCACTCGGGGCCGAGCAGGACGAGTTGTATGATCAGGCCGCAGCCCTGGTCTTGAGGGCCCGCAAGGTCAGTACGAGTATGGTCCAGCGCCACTTCAAGATCGGCTACAACCGCGCCGCAAGGATCGTCGAACGGATGGAAAAAGAGGGGTTGGTCTCGACGGCGAACTCTTCGGGAAAGCGAGAGGTGCTGGCCCCAGGGGACAATGCCTGATCCTCTTCCCCCCGACCTCCTGAACGCCAAATCGGTGGATGAGATTTTTCGCCAGTTCAGGATAATTCAGGTGCCTGAATTTCCACCTGACTCCTTCACCACCCCCCCATGATCCCCACCGACAATATCCCGTAGGGATCGTTGAACTTGTGCGCACTGAAGCGGTTATAGGCCAGGGGAACATCGCCCACAAACTGGTTCCGCATCATCTGCCCTCGAACAAAAAATCCGATCCGGGAAAAGGGACGATAGCCCAACTCCCCGGTCACAAAGTGATTGGTGTCGTAAACCATTTTCCCCGTCCGAGCCACCGCCGCGTCCACATCTCGGTCCAAGGTCATAAATCGATACCCGACCCGTGTCCGCCAAACCTCATTGAACCACTGATAGTTGAAACCTGTCTGAAAATACGTGGAAGAATACGCGATATCCAGCTTCGGGCCAGGGAAAGCATTGTCGTCACGGTTGATGTCAAAATCGATCACATCGCACTGACCATTGTCCCCGGAAACCAACCGCCCATTCAAATTATTCGTACTCGACGAACCTACCACATACTCGCAGCCACGAATCGTCGCATAGAGATTGTTGAAGGTCACATCACTGACTCCCCCGCCCCCAAACCAGGAAAACGAGTGATTCTGTGGTGTCGCCCAGGTGGCAATCAGATCCAACTGTCCCTGGCGGTCCGAGGGTCCTTCCACCTTGACCCGGTCGGCTGTCAGCGAAACCCCCATGGCCGAGATCGTCGTCGGCGATCCCTTGAGCGCCTCCTTGGCGTGATCGCGCCAACCACTGACCCTTAACGCCAACGCCGGAAAATTCCCCTTGGCCAGGGTCAACTGAAATTGTGCCGCCCCCTGCAGCGCAATGCTCTCCCCCGAATCGTATGGCGTTTTGATCCCCCGCTTCCAAATCGCCCCCTCCACCCAAAGACGCCGCGTCAGTGCCAGCCCCCCTTTGATATGGCCGCCAGAATAGTCCCCAATCGAGTCGTCCACCCCTGCATCTTTACGAAACCCAAACAAATCGATCACCCGGGTCATGGTATCCGCCGACACCTCAACCTCCCCCTGTAACGGTCGAAACCCCGGCTGCGCCGTCATCAACTCGTCCAGCGACCCCGCCCGAATGAAACCCGGCCAGAGTCCCAACACCACAATCACGATTCCGAGGGCAACACGAATAGGCATAAATTGGGTCAGTGGATAAACGTGGAAAAAGGAAAACTCTCACAAACAATCGCCCATGACAAACTTCCCACGCAAAAGGCGTTCCACCTCCTCCGACCGCGCCCACCACCAGAACCACAAAAGCGGAAGGGGGCGTGCAGAGCACGCCCCCTTCCTCCCTCAAAGAGGGAACCTTGGCTGGGAAAAAAAATCAGCTCACGGTAAAGGTCCCCTGGATCGTGCTGAAAGGCGCCGAAGCCGAATCGACCAACGGCAACCCGGTGATCGAGATCTGGTAGTAGTAGGTCCCGGCCGTCGCTGCGGAATTCAACGAACTGATCAGGGAAAAGAGCTTGGGGATCCGGGTCGTCAACACGGTCGACGTAGCCGGTCCTCCTCCCGCAGTCGTCACCGCGATCATGCCACTGGTCGTCGCGTTGGAGAGAGTCGCAGTACTGGCGGTGTCGGAACCCTGGACCTTGTAGGAAACAGCAGCAGTCGTCGGCGCCGAAAGAGTCAGGGTCGTCCCGTTGGAGTAGTAGGAGACCGGGAAGGTGACAGTCATATAACGCTCACTGGTGGACCGGGTCGCATCGGAACCATCCAGCAACGTCATCGTGACGACCGCAGACTCCTTCGAAGCCGAGGTCCCCCTGACGGGAAGCGTGCCCAGAGTAAAGCCGATGGTCGGCGGCGTCCCCCCCGTACCATTCGCCAAAAGAGTGAGATTGGCGGCACTCAGCGCCGTCGTGGGAGAAGCCGTCATGACACCCGAGGCAGTGGTCCCCGCCACGGTCTGGCTCGAACTGACGCCGGCAGCATTGTAGTCGGTCACCACCAGATTGTTGGTCCCCAGCTTGAAGCTGGAAACCGCAGTGCCGGCAGAGATGGCATTCGTCAAATTCGCGATGTTCCCAGCCGTCGTCGCCGCAATCGTAGTGGCAAGAGTCGCCGCCTGGGTCGCAACGTTACCGATATTCGCACTCGTGACCGCAGCGGCAAGGGTGGTCAACGCCGCAGAAGAGACGACCCCCCCACTGGTGATACTCGCAGCGGCGGTATTGACCGCAGCCGCAAACTGACACATGGCGTTCACCGTCGCCGTGGTGCTGACACCATCGGACTGACAGGACGCCGTGGCGGCATTGTTGACGAACTGGACGAACTTGCCGTCCGCAGAGACGGTATTCGTCGCCGTGGTGATCCCCGCAGCGGTGATCCCGGAGACCCGGGTAGCCAGAAGGGAGGTCGCAATCGTGCCGTTACCGATGAAGTCACTCCCGGTCATGACCAACTGCGCAACTGCTGCGGCCTGACTCTTGGCCTGAAGGGCAAACTGAGCCTGATTCAGGGCGGTGCTGGCCGTATACCCCACCGCCGTCATCATGGTGGAATCGAGGTTCGCGGAGGCACCGGTGCCGTCCTTGGCCTTGCCATCCAGCTCACCATCGGTGGCATCTTCGGCAAGGAGCAGGAGTACGTCGTCGTAGAGGTCCGTCACCGTGGCCGTGGCCGCGTTGGCGCCCTTGGAGACCAGGGTCGAGGTCGAGCGGCGAATGGTCTCACCGACGTTCTCGGCGGCCAACACCACCGTCGCCAGATCCGCCCCCCCGGTACCGATCACACTGGTGAAGGGGTCAAACCCCCCCACGGAGGAGGACATGCCACCGCCGAAGACACTCATGATGTTCGAGGTAGCGGTCGTGAGGTAGCTCGTCACCATGGCGCTGGTGATCGTCGTCGCCCCACCGAGCTTCTTGATGGTCTGGACGATCATGGTCGTCTGGGGCAGAGCGTTGGCCCGGGTCGTGGCAGAGGTGGAGACGAGAGTACTCACCGGGAAGCTCGGCGTCGCATTGGTGACGGTATCCGTGCCGCCCGTGAACGTCAGGATGTAGGGGGCCGTGGCCCCGGTCAACTTGGCGGAGAAGGAACCCGTGTCGCCCGTCTCATTGCCGCTCGAGACGGTACCACTGGAAGAGGAGACGGTCGCCCTCTTGACCGGCCCCTTGATGGCATCGCCGGAGATGTCCGAGGAGGAACTGGAGCCCCCACCCCCGCCCCCGCCGCAGGCCATCAGACCGAAGCCCAACGCGACTGCCCCGGCGAGCGAAAGAAGGGTTGCCCCCCGCTTAACTGCCATTCCCCGCTGCTTCATACTCGCTTTCTCCCGAAATGATCTTGATTCTTATCACCCCACAGTGGGGAACAGAGCGGCTGCTTCCTTATCTTGTAACTTCCAGCCCCCGGGCCGCCTACCGAATGGAAACATCGCCACCCGGGGAACCCACCCCCCCCCGGGGGAGGACGCCCGGTGACGTACAAAACCAGCCCGGGAACACTAAAGCAAACTCGGCCCTACCGGCAATCGACCGGCGGGATACCTCACCCGGCGCGCCATTGGTAACAAACCTGGCACACTTCTGTCAATCACCTTCTTCACGGAGGGGCACGGAAAACACCCCCCGGCACCTGCCTCCGTAGCCCAGGGCGCCATCACCAGCAAGCCACTCCCATCAAGTCATTCCCGGGTAAATCATCACGGGAACAGAGTCCCGGTCTCCCCCTTGGCGGCCCATACCGGCTTGATACCAGTGCCCGCAAAAACCGCGCCACTCAAAAATCCATGCGGCAGCATCGCCCCGCCGGAGGCCCGGTCACCGACCCAGAGGGAGAGATCCTCCAGTTCACGCTGGCGCTTCCCCGAATCCAGGGTAACCTTCGCCTCCTGCCCAAAAGTGGTCAAATCCACCAACTCCTCGCCACGCCGAAGCCGCATGATCCGCACCCCCTTGCCCCGCGCCATCAAGGGGAATGCCGCCAGGGAACAGACAAGGAGCCGCCGCCCGCGACTGATGGCCGCCACCCGATCACCCCGAACCGGATGGACATGCAGCAGCCGGTCACCAGGACGGAAAATCACCAGCTGCTTGCCCTTGCGCTGGCTTGCCATGAGATCGGCGCCGCGAATGCGAAACCCCTGCCCAAGCACCGTCGTGACGAAATACTCGGCCTCCGCATCCACCGCCAGGGCCCACACCACCCGCTCGCCGTCATCGATATCGAACGAGGCCGTCAGCGGCTCGCCAAACCCCTTCCCTGAGGCAAAACGATCCACCAACTGTGCGTAAACCTTGCCGGAAGCGACAACAAAGGAGACCGTCTCGTTGGTATAGGTCCGAATCGCCTGCTGCAGGCCATCGGCCTCCTTGAAGCGCACCTTCTCCTCCAACCCTTCGTCGTGCCCCTTGACGGTCTTGACCCAGCCCATCTGCGACAGGATCAGGGTCACCGCCTCCCGCCGCACCAGATCCTCCGGACGCAGGACGATTTCCGGCACCGGCAGGGCAAGCCCGGTCCTCCGGGGATCGGCAAATTCCGCCCGGGTCGCAACAAGCTCCTCCCGCACCACCCCCCACATCTTCCCGGGATCGGCCAATATCGCCCGAAGCTCCTCCGCCCGTGCCTCCTTCGTCGCCATCTCCCGGCGAATCTCGACCTCCTCCAGGCGCCGCAACGAGCGCAGGCGCAGATTCAAAACCGCCTCCGCCTGCTCCCGATCCAGGCCAAATCGCGCCATCAGGAGCGGCGCCGGCTCGTCGTGGGCCTTGATGATGGCAATCACCTCGTCGATATTGAGGTGCGCGATCAAATAGGCCGCCAGGAGGTGCAACCGCTCGCCGATGCGTCCCAGCTCGTACCGCGACCGCCGGGTCAGAACCTCGAAACGATGCGCCAGCCAGGAGACGAGCAACCCCTTGAGGTCCATCACCTCCGGACGGGTCTCGGCGGTGATGACGTTGAGATTGACCGTCACCCGCACCTCAAGATCGGTGTGCCGGAAGAGGTAGGCCATGATCAGCTCCGGGTCGAGCCGATTCGACCGGGGCTCCAGGACGATCCGCAACAAGGTGTCGGACTCGTCGCGCACATCCTCCAGGAACGGGCACTTGCGCCCAACGATCAGTTGCGCAATACGCTCGATGAGGCGGGCCTTGGGGACCTGATAGGGGATCTCGGTGACCACCAACTGCCACATCCCCCGAGGCAACATCTCCTGGTTCCAGCGGGCACGAAGGCGCAACGAACCTCGACCGCTGCGATAGACCTCCTCACGCTCGGCAGCCTCCGCCACCAGGACACCGCCGGTTGGAAAATCCGGCCCGGGCAAGACCCGGAGAATCTCCGCCAACGTCGCCTCGGGCCTCTCCACGAGAAGAAGGGCGGCCTCCAGAAGCTCGCCGACATTGTGCGGCGGGATCGCGGTCGACATCCCGACCGCGATCCCGGTCGAACCGTTGGCAAGGAGATTGGGAAACCGCGCCGGCAACACCTGCGGCTCCTCCTGGGAGCCGTCGTAGGTGGGAATGAAATCGACCGTCTCCTGGTCCAGCCCCTCCAGGAGCGCCTGCGCCACCCGCGTCAGCCTGGCCTCGGTGTAGCGCATCGCGGCGGCACCGTCGCCATCGATGTTGCCGAAGTTGCCCTGACCGTCGACCAGCGGATACCGGGCGGCAAACTCCTGCGCCAAACGCACCATGGCATCGTAGGCGGCCTGATCGCCGTGGGGATGGAACTTGCCGATGACATCCCCGACCACCCGCGCCGACTTCTTGTAGGCCCCCTCCGGATCGAGATGCAGGGCCCGCATCGCGAAAAGGATGCGACGATGGACCGGTTTCAACCCATCCCGGACATCCGGCAGGGAACGGCTGACGATGGTGGAAAGGGCATAGGCGAGATAGCGGCTCTCCAACTCCCCCCTGAGCGGCGATTCCAGAATCCGCCCGTCCGCCCCGGAAGCGAGGTCACTCACCCCTTGTCGCCCACCGTCTCGTCGGGAAGTTCGCCCTTCCCGAAGCTTGCCACCAGCCCCTGCGCCTGCCGCAACCGGTCGATCAAGCCCTGGAGCAGACTCTCATGCTCGGCGAGAAACTTCTTCGCGTTCTCCCGACCCTGACCGATCCGCTCCCCCTCGCAGGAATACCACGCCCCGGACTTCTCGACAAAACCCGCCTCCACCGCCAAATCCAGGACCTCCCCCGCCTGAGAGATCCCCTCCCCGTAGCTGATGTCAAACTCGGCCACCCGGAAGGGGGGAGCCATCTTGTTCTTCACCACCTTCACCCGGCAGCGGTTCCCCACCACCGTGTCATCCTTGTCCTTCACCGAGGCGATGCGGCGAATGTCGAGACGCACCGAGGCATAGAATTTCAGGGCGTTGCCGCCGGTGGTCGTCTCGGGATTGCCGAACATCACCCCGATCTTCATGCGGATCTGGTTGATGAAGAGGACGATCGAATTGGAGCGGGAGATCGACCCGGTCAGTTTGCGCAAGGCCTGCGACATAAGCCGAGCCTGAAGGCCCACATGCGAATCCCCCATCTCCCCCTCGATCTCCGCCTTGGGGGTCAGGGCCGCCACCGAATCGACCACCACCAGATCCACCGCCCCGGAGCGAACCAGCATATCGGTGATCTCCAGGGCCTGCTCACCGGTGTCCGGCTGCGAGATCAGCAGATCCTCGACCACCACCCCGAGCTTCCGCGCATAGGAAGGATCCAGGGCATGCTCGGCATCGACAAAGGCCGCCACCCCCCCGGCCTTCTGAATCTGGGCCACTACATGCAAGGCCAGAGTGGTCTTCCCCGACGACTCCGGACCGTAGACCTCCACCACCCGCCCCCGCGGCAGACCACCGATCCCCAGGGCCAGGTCCAGCCCGATGGAGCCCGTCGAGACCACCGGGATATCATGGGAGGCATCGGCGCTCATGCGCATGATGGCCCCCTTGCCGAATTGTCGCTCGATCTGACCGATGGCCGCATCCAGGGCCTTGGTCTTGTTGCTGTCCAGTGGCATGACCTCTCCTCTTTCGACGCTTTTTCCGACGCTTTTTCCGACGCTTTTTCCGACGCTTTTTCCCACGTTTCCCCACTCCCCGACCACTCCCGGTACAAAGGCGGGTGCCCCCCGGTCCGCTACCCTACCAAACTCCGCCCCCGCAAGACAGGGCAGGTGCTTGGCGGAAGGGTGGATGGAGAAGAGAGCCGATGTTATGATGCCAGGGTCGATTTCCAGCGCAGGATCGTGCGCATCATGACCAGGGAGCGAGACGATGGCTGAAAAGATGGGCATCGCGGAATTGCTGGCGTTCGGGGTGAAAAACAAGGCTTCTGACCTCCATCTCTCGGCCGGCATGCCGCCGCTCATCCGCGTGGATGGCGACATCCGCCGGATCGACATCCCGCCGCTGGAGAAAGAGCAGGTCAAGGACATGGTCTATGACATCATGAACGACAAGCAGCGCAAGGAATACGAGGAGAATTACGAAAACGACTTCTCCTTCGAAATCCCCAATCTTGCCCGCTTCCGCGTCAACGCCTTCAACCAGAACCGGGGGCCAGCGGCGGTCTTCAGGACCATTCCGTCACAGATCCTGACCCTGGAACAGCTCGCCTGTCCCGCCATCTTCAAGGAGTTCGCCGACACCCCACGCGGCATGGTCCTCGTCACCGGACCGACCGGATCGGGTAAATCGACCACCCTCGCGGCCATAATCGACTACAAGAACAAGAGTGAATATGGCCACATCCTGACCATGGAAGACCCCATCGAGTTCGTCCACCAGTCCCACAAGTGTCTCATCAACCAGCGGGAGATCCACCGGGATTCCAAAAGTTTCGAGGCGAGCCTGCGCTCGGCGCTGCGCGAAGACCCGGACGTCATCCTCGTCGGCGAAATGCGCGACCTCGAAACCATCCGCCTCGCCCTCTCCGCCGCCGAAACCGGACACCTCGTTTTCGGAACCCTCCACACCACCTCGGCCGCCAAGACCGTCGACCGTATCGTCGATGTCTTCCCCGCCGCCGAGAAAGACATGATCCGCACCATGCTTTCCGAATCCATCCGCGCCGTCATCTCCCAGACCCTCCTCAAGAAGAAGGGCGGCGGACGGGTGGCGGCCCATGAAATCATGGTCGGGACCCCCGCCATCCGCAATCTCATCCGCGAAAACAAGGTGGCGCAGATGTATTCGGCCATCCAGACGGGACGCAACAGCGGTATGCAAACTTTGGAACAAGCCTTGCAGGAACTTCTCCAGAAGGGGCTCATCACCCGGGAAATGGCCCGGGACAAGGCCAATCACAAGGATGCGTTCAAGTAGCATACCAGGGGAAAAACCTTATGAAGAACGCCGTTTCCCGGTTGCGGCCACTCCTCGTTCCACTGATCCTGGCGCAATTGGCGGGCTGTGTCACCAATCCGTCGTCCCAGTCCGCCGAAGCCCAGGAACCGCCCGAACCGGTGGCCGCCGAGGAGGCACCCGTCGGACCAGCCTCGGAAGTGGATCTCATCCGCATGAGCCACGCCCTGGCCGACGCCCTGGTGGCCGAGCTGCAAAAGAATCACCCGTCGTTCCACAAGCGCAAGCCGATCCTCGTCACCACCTTCGTCAATCGCAACAATCTCGACGACTCGTCGGCGCTCGGTCTCCTCATCTCCGACCACCTCTCCTCCCGGATCACCCAGCAGGGCTACGCGATCCTGGAGGCCAAACTGCGGCGCAATCTCGCCATCCGTCCGGAAGATGGCGAGTTCATGCTCTCCCGGGACATCGAAAAACTTTCACAGGAGAACAAGGCCTACGCCGTGGTCGTGGGAACCTACACCGAAGGCAGACGCGCCCTCGACATGACCGCCAAGATCATCGAAATCCGCAATCGTCAGGTCCTCGCCTCGGTGGACGCCAAGCTCCCGCTGGAGACCTCCACCCGCGACCTCCTGACCCAGAACGGCAGCGGCGGCATTTCCTTGACGGTGGTCGATCAATGACGCCGCCGAAATACCATCGCCGGGGCCGGACTCCGGTCCGGGGCATCCGGGGGGCGGCGCTGGCCTGTCTCCTCCCCGTCGCGCTCCTCTCCGGCTGCCTCTTCCCGGAGAGCTATCCTCTGGTCTCCCAGCCCCTCTCGGGGCGCGAGGCCCCGGGCATGGGCGAGACCACCTATCGCGCCGCCGACTCCATGGTTCGCCAGCTCGGCGACAGCCTCCGTCGCGGCGAGGTGATCCTGCCGACCAGCTTCGTCAACCAGAACGACTTCGAGAAGACCTCCCCCATGGGGCGTCTCCTCGCCAGCCAGATCGCCTCGCGCTTCACCCAGGCCGGCTTCCCGGTGGTGGAGATCAAGCTCCGGCGCAACCTCCTGCTGCAAAAGAATCGCGGCCAGTTCCTCCTTTCGAGTGATCTCGATCAGATCCGCAACACCCACAAAGTCGACGCCGTCCTCACCGGCACCTATCTCCTCGCCGAAACCCGCGTCCACGTCTCCGCCCAGCTGGTGCGACTCAAGGACGGGGTGGTCCTCGCCGCCGACGAATTCTCCCTGCCTGTCACCAAAGAAAACCGGGCATTGCTTGTCGAAACCCCCTGATTGCCCCCATAATGGCGGGATTCGGGATCGGCGCCCCCCGCGAACCGGCAGGGGGCGGTTCCCGTACCAGTCCTGGCGGGTGGGTCCGTCCGTGGACTTGCCCAACCCGGAAAAGGCAACATCGGGTGTTGCCTTTCCTTGCTGACTCAGCAGGATACCGTCCGGTTGAGTTTGCCGGTCGTCGCTGGCCGGCACGGCCCGTTCATCAACGGGCCGTTACCCCACGTCCGAAAGGGAGCAGCCGATGGAAATGGATCGCGACGCCGCCATCAAGTTCATGTTGGAGGCCCTCAAAGCCATGCTCAAGCGTGGTGGCTCAGACCTCTTCGTGACCGCCGGCTTCCCGGTCGCCGCCAAGATCGATGGCAAGATGACCCCCCTGAGCGACCAGCCGCTCGAAGCCAAACAAACCCAAATGCTCGCCCGGGCCATCATGAACGACCGGCAGGTCAAGGAGTTCGATGCCTCCAAGGAGTGCAACTTCGCCATCAATCCGCCCAATATCGGACGGTTCCGGGTCAACGCCTTCATCCAGCAGGGACGGACCGGGATGGTCCTGCGCACCATCACCACCGACATCCCTGATTTCGAACGCCTCGGCCTGCCTCCGGTCCTCCGCGACGTGGTCATGGAAAAAACCGGCCTCGTCCTCGTCGTCGGCGGCACCGGCTCGGGTAAATCCACGACCCTCGCCGCCATGCTCGGGCATCGCAACAAGAACAGCCATGGGCACATCATCACCATCGAGGATCCGGTCGAATACGTCCATCCTCACATCAACTGCATCATCACCCAGCGGGAGGTCGGGGTCGATACCGAGTCCTGGCACGCCGCCCTGAAAAATACCCTCCGGCAGGCCCCGAACGTCATCCTCATCGGCGAAATCCGGGACCACGAGACCATGGAACACGCCATCAACTTCGCCGAAACAGGGCATCTGGCGCT
Source organism: Magnetococcales bacterium (assembly GCA_015229005.1). Classification (GTDB taxonomy): domain Bacteria; phylum Pseudomonadota; class Magnetococcia; order Magnetococcales; family JADGCL01; genus JADGCL01. The sequence continues at coordinate 17,833 of JADGCL010000036.1, read as the reverse complement.
CTCCACCCTCCACGCCAACAATGCCAACCAGGCCCTCGACCGGATCATCAACATGTTCCCCCCGGACAAGCGGCAGCAACTGCTCATGGACCTCTCCCTCAACCTCAAGGGAATCGTCTCGCAGCGGCTGTTGCGCAAGAAGTCCGGTGGTCGGGTCGCCGCCATCGAGATCCTCCTGAACTCCCCCCTCATCAAGGATCTCATCTTCAAAGGGGATGTCCACTCGATCAAGGAGGTGATGGGCCGCTCGGAAGAACTCGGGATGAAGACCTTCGACTCGGCCCTTTTCGACCTCCACGAGGCCGATCTCATCACCTACGAAGAAGCGATGCGCAGCGCCGACTCCCCCAACGAGCTGCGCCTCAGGATCAAGCTCAAGGGCAAGGGAGCCAAAGACAAGAACCTCGACGACGGTCTCGGCGGGCTGGGTCTGGTCGCCAAGGAGGAGGACGTATCGATGTAGCTTCGGCCTGCTTCCGCCCCGGGGCGGCAAATTCGCTCCCCCACCGGCGTGAAGGACGGTCGCCCCTGCCGGCGGCGCTGCCTCGTCTGCGTCCGGGGGTGAAATTCCCCGGTCCCTGCGCCACCGGCGGCGGTTTGCCCCGGTCGGCACAGGCGGGACTGTTCAAAGGAGCGTTTGCCGGACCGCCCATGCGTCCCACCAAGGGAGAATCCCGCCATGAACATCACCCCCTATCTCAAGTTGATGATCGAAAAAGGAGGGTCGGATCTCTATTTCAGCCCGCGCTCACCGCCACGGATGAAACTCGACGGACGCATGGCTGCCATCGGCAAGGACCTCCTCACCGCCGAAGCGGTCAAGGCCGCCGTATTCGGCATCCTCGACGAGGATCAGGCCCGCTTTTTCGAGGAAAATCTGGAAATCGATTTCGCCATCTCACTTGGCGAGGAAGGGCGATTCCGCGTCAACGCCTTCCACCAGCGCAACGAAGCGGCCATGGTGCTGCGCTACATCAAGGCCGACGTCCCCAACCTGGACAAACTGCGGGTCCCGGAGATCCTCAAGGATCTCATCATGCACAAGCGGGGACTGCTCCTCATGGTCGGCGGCACCGGTTCGGGCAAGTCGACCACCCTCGCCGCCATGATCGACCACCGCAACGCCAATCAGAGCGGGCACATCCTGACCATCGAGGATCCCATCGAGTTCCTGCATCCGCACAAGAAGTCCCTGGTCAACCAAAGGGAGGTCGGCCCCGACACCCACTCCTACCACAATGCCCTGAAGAGCGCTTTGCGGGAGGCCCCGGACGTCATCCTCATCGGCGAAATCCGCGATCGGGAAACCATGGAAGCCGCCCTCGAACTGGCAGGAACGGGGCATCTGGCCATCTCCACCCTGCACGCCAACAACGCTTATCAGGCAATGAACCGCATCATCAACATGTTCCCCCAGAACCTCCACAAACAGCTCTTCATGGATCTCTCACTCTATCTGCGAGCGATCCTCTCGCAGCGGCTGGTGGTAAGCGTCGACGGCAAGCGCCGGGCAGCGGTGGAGGTGATGGTCAACACCCCGCACATCGCTGAACTGGTGCTTGCCGGGCAGGTGGACGAAATCAAGACCGCCCTCGAGGAGAGTTCCGAAAAGGGGATGCAATCGTTCGATACGGCTCTGCTGCAACTCTTCAAGGAAGGGGCCATCTCCCAGGAGGAGGCCCTCAACAGCGCCGATTCCCGGGCCAATCTCGAGGCACGCATCCACTTCGGCTGACGTGTCGGGAACACCCTGAGCGGTCACGACCAATACTATGGCCCGAATCCTGGTAGTCGACGACGACAGCCAAGCCATCGAGCAAATCAGCCGCCTGCTCGTCGACGCCGGACATACCCCTGACTTTCTTCTGGAGTCCCAGTTCCTCCTGCCGAAGCTGGAGGCGGCTCTGCCGGACCTCATTCTCCTCGACATCAACATGCCGGAGATCGACGGGATCACCCTGCTGCGACAACTCAAGCTCAGAGAGTCGATGAAACAAACCCCGGTGATCATGGTCACCGGCGACACGGAGGAGAAAATCGTCTCCCGCTGCTTCGCCCTGGGGGCCGCGGACTTCGTCAACAAACCCCTGCGTCCCCTGGAGTTGCGCTCCCGCATCGATATCGCCCTGGCCACCCGCGCCCACATCCAGGCCATCGAGCAGCAAAAGAGCGACCTGGCCCGGTCCAAGGCCCTCATCGAGACCATCCTGAACAGCATGGAGGATGCGATTTGCGTCCTCGACTCGGCCACCTTCACCATCGTCGAGGCCAACCAGGTCTTCCTGCAACTGGTCAACCTTCCCAGGGAAAAGGTCATCGGTCGCCTCTGTCACGAGAAGGTGACCGCCCAAAGCCATCCCTGCCTCTTCTGCCACTCCCCCAAGGAACCCTCCTGCATCCTCGGCGAGACCGTCAAAAAGGGGGGATCGGTCGCTCGCGAATGGGTGCATCACAACGCCAGGGGAGAAAAACTCCACACCCGGGTGATCACCACTCCGATCCCCTCCGATGGGGAACACTCCGAAAGGGTGGTCTATCTGGCCCGCGACATCACCGCCGCCAAACAGGCCGAAGAACGGCTGATGCACCTCGCCTTTCACGATACCCTGACGGGATTGCCCAACCGCCAACTCTTCTTCGATCGTCTCGAACAGGCCCTGGCCCAAGGGCGTCGCCACAAGGAACTCGTCGCGGTGATGTACTTCGATCTCGATCGCTTCAAGGAAATCAACGACACCCTGGGACACGAAGCAGGGGATCTGCTCCTCAAGCAGGTCGCCGGTCGACTCCTCTCCTGCGTCCGGGCGAGCGATACCGTCGCCAGGCTCGGTGGCGACGAATTTACCGCCGTCCTCACCAATATCGGCGAATTGAGCGATGTACAACACCTCACCCAGAAGATGCTCGGCGCCCTCGGGCGGGAATATCGCCTTTGGAAAGAGAGCGTCTCGGTGACCACCAGCATCGGCGTCAGCCTCTTCCCCTTCGATGGTGGCGATCAAAAAACGCTGACCCGGCGCGCCGACAAGGCGCTGTACAAGGCCAAGGCCGAAGGACGCAACAACGCCAAGTTCTGGTCGTCGTCCATGGCCGACTCCTGAGCAGTCGGCGCCAGCCTGATTTCAAGAACGGAATAACCTGCGAAAGTCGGGACGGCAGGCGCCTCACAACTCGCGAAGAAGCCGCCAGGCCCGACCGATCTCGCCCGGATGGTGGGCATTGGATCCCGGGGAAACACGGGCATCGTAGCGGCGGCAGACTTCCAGATAGGGACCGAGCGGAGACTGGTAGGCAGGATTGAGTTCGATAGCAATACCATTGGCGGTCGCCTTCCGCACCACCTCGGCGAAGAGCTCCATGGGGAAGGGGGCCACATACTGCTGACACACCCCCCCCGGGTGGGCGATGGCGTCGACCATGGGATTGCCGGCAAGCCCCAGGAGCGCCTTGAATTCCAAATCGATCGCCCGCTCCGGCTCCAGAGAGGCAAAGGACCAGCCATGCCCCGGCAGGGCATGGACCGCCCCCAGGACAAACTCGACGCCGGCGATCTCCCGCTCGTCGAGGAGGAGCCCTCCTTCAAAATCGACCGCCGGGGCCTCCAGACCGATTCCCAAATCGATTCGACCCGCAAAGCGCTCGCGGAGATCGAGGAGTTCCGCCCGATAGCGGTCGAACCACCCCGGACCCGCAACCAGCCCCGGTTCGGTGTGTTCGGTGAAGATCAGCCGGGTGATCCCCAGCCCGAGCGCATGCCGGACCAAAGATTCGGGAGGGGCTGACCCGTCCGACCAGGTCGAGTGCAGATGATACTCCCATGGGGGAAAATCGGGAGCGACACTGTTGGCGGGAACAAACAGATCCTCAGCACCGTGTCCGGGTATCGCCATAGCCTCCCTGCCCACCTCCCTGCCGCCCATCCGCCGGTCCCGACCGGACACCTGTCCGGAAACCCTACCACACCATACCCACAGGTCCGGGACACTCGGCCTCCGGATCCACCCACACCCGCCCGGGGACACCGTACCCTCTCCTCCCCCCGCCTCGCAAGCGGTTTCAACCCCCTCAAGAAACCAACCACCAGGCACCGAAAACAAAAAATTCCCGGTTTCCCAAGGGGACAATAGCAGCCCAGAGTTGAAACATCGGCAGGATAGGCCCTCGACAAACCCCATTGCCGACCATGCCTGGTTTGGTATACTGCCCTGGTCGGGAGAAGCCGCGACAGTCTGTCGGGGCGTTTTTGGTGTTGCCGAGACTCGGATGGACGATGGACAGGGGCTTTTCATCGCCGGGACCGCAGGTGTTGGCTATAAGATGGCGATGAGATGTTGAGATGTAGAGAAAGCGGGGGTGCTTTGGACGTCGTTCTTATCTATCCTCCCTGGCCGGTCTTGGATGACCGGCTTATGTTGCAGAACAGCCTGCCTCCTTTGGGTATTCTCTCCATAGCAGCTTATCTGGAGTCCAAAGGGCAGGCCGTTGGTGTTTACGATGTCCACGGTGAAAAGCTTGACGATGTGGCCGTTCGCGAGCGGTTGCGCCGAGATCGCCCCCGGTTCGTCGGCATTAGTGTTTTGACCAACATGAGCATACCGGCTCACAAGATTGCCCGAATCTGCAAAGAGGAACTGCCGGATACGCTCGTCGTGGTGGGTGGTGTTCACGCGGAAGCGCTTCCCGAGTCCATGTTGCGTAACTCAGCCATCGATCTGGTGGTGCGCGGCGATGGCGAGGTGGCCATGTCCGAAATCGTTTCGGGTCGTCCCTGGACCGAAATCGAGGGATTGAGCTTCCGCCAGGAAGGGCAAGTGATTCATAATCCCCCGCGCAAGTTGGTCATGGATCTGGACACCTACCCACTTCCGGCTTACCATCTCGTCGATTTCAAGAACTATTTCCCTGCCGTTGGTTCTTACCGGAACCTGCCTGCCATCAACATGTTGATGACCAGGGGTTGTCCCGGGGCCTGCACTTTTTGCAACTCGGCCCGCACCACTCTGCGTTCTCGAAATCCGGCAAATGTTGTCGAACAGATCAAGATGTTGAACAAAAAATACGGCATACGTCAGATTCAATTTTATGACGATACCTTTACTGTAATGAAAAGAGAGGTTCTTGATTTTTGCCGCCTACTCGAGGCAGCGCACCTCGATATCAGTTGGATCGCCTACATCAGGGGAGATTGTTTTTCCGATGCCATGGCCGCAGCCATGCGCCGTGCCGGTTGCCACCAGGTACTCATGGGGGTGGAGACCGGCAATGCCGAGGTAGCCGAGCGCATGGGCAAACCCATTCGGCTGGAACGCTACCGAGAGGCCGTCGCCATCGCCCACCGCCACGGTCTTGAAGTCAGGGGATCGTTCATAATCGGCAGCATGGGGGAGACTTGGCAGTCAATGATGGATACCCTCAATTTTGCCATGGAGATCGATGTCGATCTCTTTCAACTGAACGTCTCAACTCCCTTCCCTGGGACGGTACTCTTCAAGGAGTGTGTGGAAAGGGGGTTGCTGAAACATCGAAACTGGTACCGGTACGGACAGGGTGAGGTACTCTACGAACAGCCGCAACTCAGTGCCGCAGAAATCCTGCGTTTCGAAAAATATGCCTTTCGTCGGTTCTATCTGCGCCCAAAAGTGGCATGGCGCATGCTGAAGCGAGCCGCAAATGTTCAGATTCTGAAAGACTATTTTTTTGCTTTTTCGATTCTGTTGCTGGGAAAACACAAGAAAAATACAAGTCATGACTGGTCGTGCTGGAGCGGGCTGAGCGAGGCCGAGTTTCAGGATGTGGCCCTCTCCGAACCCGATCGTCTGCGCCTCACTTACCAGCTACGGCAGATTCCCGAATTCAGTTGAAAGTCCTGGCCTGCCTTTACCCGGAAGTTGTGAAACAGCCTGTCTGTAGACAAGCAGCAGTTTGACGTTGTCTTTCTTTATTGGTTTTCGTTCGACATCGTCTAATCCGATCTAGAGGTTCTGGTTCTGTACTTCGGTGAACACTTGACAGTGGCTGCAGACTGGCGCAACTCAGGACGGGAAGACAGGCCCGGGCTGCGGGGCCGGAAGGAGCTGAACAGTTCAGGCGAATTCCGCCCCGAATTGGACCCGATCCGGGGAGATTCCGACACGAAGGGGATGAACGATGGCCGATACCGACGGCGTGCAGGAAACACACGATTACCATCTCGACACTCCCATGAAAAACGAGCCGTTCCACCTCAAAGGCTGCAACGCCCTCGACTGGGGAATGAAGAACCGCCTGGGCAACATCTTCGACGCCCGCAGCGGACGAACGGTGATGCTCGCAGTGGATCATGGCTACTTCATGGGCCCCACGACCGGCCTGGAGCGGATCGACATCAACATCGTCCCCCTCCTCGAACACGCCGATACCCTCATGTGTACCCGCGGCATCCTTCGTTCCTCCATCCCTCCGACCTTCAATCAGGGCGTCGTCCTCCGTGCCAGCGGCGGTCCGAGCATCCTGAAAGAGCTGTCGAACGAAGAGATCGCGGTCAGCATGGAGGATGGCATCCGCCTCAACGTCGCGGCCATGGCGGTCCAGGTCTTCATCGGCGGCGAATTCGAGACCCGCTCCGTCCACAACATGACCCGCCTCGTCGATGCCGGCAATCGCTACGGGATCCCCGTCCTCGGGGTAACCGCGGTCGGCAAGGAACTGGTCCGCGACGCAAAATACATGCGCCTCGCCACCCGCATCTGTGCCGAACTGGGAGCCACCTACGTCAAGACCTACTACGTGGCTGAAGGTTTCGAAAGCGTCGCCGCCTCCTGCCCGGTCCCCATCGTCATCGCCGGCGGCAAAAAACTCCCGGAACCGGAGGCCCTGACCATGGCCTACCGGGCGGTCCAGGAGGGCGCCAGCGGCGTCGACATGGGACGCAATATCTTCCAGTCCGAGGCCCCGACGGCCATGATCCGCGCCGTCCGCGCCGTCGTTCACGACGGCCTCCGCCCGGCGGAAGCGATGGACCTCTTCAACACCCTGAAGAATCAGAAATAAACGAAAGGCCGCCATGGAAAATCGCTGGTCAGACAAACGGGCTGCGGCCTTCGTCGCCCATTTCCAGGGCAGGTGCGACGAAGAGCTGGCGCTGCGTACCTTCTCCAGCCGTCTGCTCGGCATGGACAAGGGGCTGGTCCTCCATGGCGGCGGCAACACCTCGGTCAAGGGGAGTTTCACCAACCTCTTCGGAGAACGGGTCCCGGCGGTCTTCGTCAAGGCCTCGGGACTCGATCTGGCCACCATCGATATTTCGGGGCACCCGGGGCTCGACCTGGAATACCTCAAGCGCCTGCGCGATCTCGCGGGACTGAGCGACCTCATCATGGCCGAGGAGCTGCGTCGCTGCCTCTTCAGCCCCGGGGCCCCCTCCCCGTCCATCGAGGCCCTGCTCCACGCCTTCCTCCCCCCGAAATATATCGACCACACCCACGCCGACACCATCCTCGCCCTGACCAATCGCCAGGGCGGCGAGGCCGTCGTCCGCGAGGCTCTCGGCGAGACAGTCTCGATACTCCCCTATTTCCATCCCGGCTTTCAGCTGGCCAAGGCGGCAGCCGAGGCCTTCGCCGCCAATCCCCGGGCCAAGGGAATGGTCCTCATGAAACACGGCCTCCTGACCTGGGGCGAAACCGCCAAGGAGTCCTACGAGGCCACCATCGAACTCGTCAATCAGGCCGAACGCTACCTCCAGCGACGCTCCGCCCGCCAGGAGGTCCCCAAGCGTCTCTCCCTCAAGGCCTCGGCAGTCGAACGCTTCCGCCAGTTCGCCCCACGCCTGCGCGGCGCCATCGCCGTACCGACCGGCGAGCCGGATCGCCCCTTCCGCCGGGTCATCCTCAAACACCTCGCCAGCCGCGAGGCGCTGACCTTCGTCAGTCTCAGCGAAGGCCGACAACTGGCGCTCACCCCACCCCTCACCGCCGATCACCTGATCCGCACCAAGGCCCTGCCCCTCTGGGTCAACTCGGTCGAGGAGATCACCCCGGCGGTCGCCGCCTACGCCAACGACTATCGCGCCTATCTTACCCGATTCGAGGGTCGGATGCCCGCAGGCCTCACCCCCTTCGACCCCCACCCCCGGGTCATCTTCATCCCCGGCATCGGCGTCGTCTGCGCCGGCTTCAACGAAACCGAGGCCAGCATCGCCCGCGACATCACCGCCCAAACCCTCGCGGTCAAACTGGCCGTCTCCGCCTCGGGCAATTATGAGGGCCTCGGGGAAGCGGACCTCTTCTCCATGGAGTACTTCCCCCTCCAACATGCCAAACTGGCCTCCCTCAAGCCCCCCCCGCTCCAAGGAGCCGTGGCCCTGGTCACCGGCGCCGCCGGGGCCATCGGCGCCGAAATCTGCCGCGAACTCCTGGCCAATGGCGCCCAGGTGGCAGCCACCGATCTGCCTTCCGACCGCCTGGAGCAGTTGGTCGCCGAACTCGACAAGGACTTCCCGGGACAGGTCATCGGCGTCACTATGGATGTCACCGAACCCAAGGCCGTGGCCGACGGCTTCGCCCAAGCCATCCTTGCTTGGGGCGGCGTCGATATCGTCATCCCCAACGCCGGGCTCGCCCACGTCGCAAGCCTCGCCGAGCTGGATCCGGCCCAGTTTCGCAAACTGGAACGGGTCAACGTCGAGGGAACCCTGCACGTCCTCGCCGAAGCCTCCCGCCTCTTCGCCGCCCAGGGGACCGGCGGCGACATCATCCTCATCTCCACCAAGAATGTCTTCGCCCCCGGCGCCCGCTTCGGCGCCTACAGCGCCACCAAAGCCGCCGCCCATCAACTGGCCCGCATCGCCAGCCTGGAAATGGCCCCCATGGATGTCCGCGTCAACATGGTGGCCCCCGACGGCGTATTCGGCGAAGGGGCCCGAAAGTCCGGCCTCTGGGCCGAGGTCGGCCCAGACCGGATGCGCGCCCGCGGCCTCGACGAGGCCGGCCTCGAAGCCTACTACCGCGACCGCAATCTCCTCAAAACCAGGATCGAGGCCAGGCACGTCGCCCGCGCCGTCCTCTTTTTTGCCACCCGGCAAACCCCATGTACCGGCGTGACCCTCCCCGTCGACGGCGGCTTGCCCGACGCCACCCCCCGCTGACAAGAAATCCCCGAAGATCCCCCAGCCCATACCCCTGGATGGATTTTTCTCCCCTGCGGATCCGGAAGAGCCCCTGCTCTTCCGGCTGAAAATCGGGGGTTCGCCCCTCGTTCCCGTGGAGATTTCCCGGCTGAAAATCGGGAGTTCGCCTCTCGATCCAGTGGAAATGAGCGGGAGCGACATGGTAGGATGCGGGGATTTTTCCGGTTTGCCATCAACTCGCCAGCCTGACGGTTCATGCAGCCCAAACACCCACGCGCGAGCCACCACGTCACCCGCGGCCTGTTCAACGAACTGAACGGGTTCCGCGAACTCGAGACCCGGCTCAACGTCATGCCCGACCCACGGGAACGGGAAGAGGTCTTCCAGATCTTCGCGGAGGCCTTCCTCGCCACCCGGCGCCTGGTGCTGACAAACCTGACACAGCCCGCCATCGCCCCCCCGCCCGTGGTCATCCCCGGCTTTCGAGGAACCCTGCCGACCGGCGCCGACGGCTTCGTCCGGACCACCACCGAACGTATCCACCCCTACACAGTACGCTTCAGCCCCGGTCGGGCCCCCCTCTCAACACCGAGTCTCCAGCCCTTTCTCAAGGAAAGCGAAGGGTTCGGCCATCGCCTCCTCATCACCAACGCCAACCATCCCCTCCCCGCCGATCGGCGCTACCCCGGTCTCTACGTCGTCCGCGGTCGCGATCTCGATCGCCTGGTCCCGGCCGACTTCCAGGCCATCACCCGCTGGCTCAAGGGCGGCGGCCTGCCGACCCTGCGCCATCAGCCCCCAGCCCACCTGACCGAGGTCCTGGAACGGGTCCGGGGAACACTCAAAATGCGTGACCGGGCCATCTTCCGAACCTGGCCCGGACTCGACCAAAGTCTCCTCTCCCTCTGGCTCGCAGTCGGCCTCCAGGGACGCCGGACGGTGCTGGTCGTGTTGCCCTCCCTGCCCCTCCTGCGCCGGACCTTCCACCTCTGGCTCCAGGAGGCGACCCCAGCCACCATCGCCCCTCTCTGCCTCCACCTGGACCCCAATCCCTCCAGTCGCGCCGATATGCCCGTCTTCGAACAACACGATCTCGACTTCCCCCTGGTCCGGGAAATGGACGAGGTCCGCCAATTCCTCCAATGGCGTTTCCATGGGATCCAGGCGCTCTTCGCCACCGCCTCCTCGGCCCGGCGCCTCGCCGAAGGTCTGGGGGATCTGCCCCTCTTCGATCTGGGACTCTTCCCCGATGCCCACCGCACCGTCGCCGGAACCGATCCCGAAGGGGCCCGGCTTCTCGACGACGGCTTCCTCCCCATGGCCCAAAGGGCGCTGATGACCGCTACCCCCAGGGTCTGGAACCCGCGGCAACGAGACCGCGACGGTCATCCGCGACTGGTTCACGACATGTACCGCCCGGAACTCCACGGCCCGGAGGTCACCACCCCGGCCCTCTCCTCCGGAACCGTCCGCGAAGGCACCAAGCGCTGGCGGCTCGTCGTTTCGGTGGTCAGCGGCGACGCCCTGGCACGCCCTCCCGCCCCCCGTGGCCCATCCGCAATCCCTGCGGCAGCCGCTACGGACACAATTCCAGCCCCCCGTATGAGCGTAAATCCAGCTACCGGCACGAACGCAATCCCGGTCACCGGTACGGTCGCGAATCCGGCTGCCGCTGTGTCCGCAGGGGCGACCCCGCTCAACACCGAGGCCAGGCCTGCCGTGACCACCGCCCTCACTGCTGCACCGACAGAGGCGACACTTCCTCCCGAGAACGATCCCGACCTGGAAAGATCCCTCCTGCTCTGGCGGATCGCCCTGGCCCAGGCAGTCGAGGCACTCGATGTCAAGAAGATCGTGACCTTCCACGAAAATCCCACCGTCGCCAAACGGTTTGCCACCGAGGCGCAGCGTCTGCCGGGTCCGGGGAAATTTCAAGTCTTCCACGTCAGCGGAAGGATGCCCTTGAGCGAGCGCGAAGCCCAACTCGCCTACTTCAATCGTGCCGAACGGGGAATCCTGACCAATGCCCGCTGCCTGACCGAAGGGCTGGATACCGCCGCCGCCGATCTCGCCGCCCTCCTGCCCCCCGCCCATCGCGATCTCGACCCCGCCCGTTTTCTGGAGTGGCTCCTCAGCCCCAATTCGGGGGAGGAGAGGACCTGGGTCCTCCTGCCGCTGGCCATCGACCCCAAGGAGACCGAACGCTCCGACCAGGCCATGGCCCGCTCCGGCTCCCTCCTACCCTGGGCCACCCTGCACGCCCTGGTCAACCAGGAGAAACGCCTGGTCGATGCCATCCGTCTGCTGCGGGAAGGCATCGGCAGGAACGACCTGCCCGACAGCGCCCCCTTCCTGCGGGAGGTGGCCATCCTCGCCTCCCCGGATCTGCCCCCGGATACCGTCCGCACCGGCGTCGCCACGCTCTTTTCCGATTTCCTCGGATCTTCCTGGGACGAGGGGCTGGGCCGTCTCCTCCGCTTCCGCGAGCAGCACGGCCACTGCGACGTGCCCGAAAAATACCCCGCCGATCCCGAACTCGTCCTCTGGGTGAGACGGCAGCGGGCGTCCTTCCTCGACGGATCGCTGCACCCGGAGAGGAGTCAACGCCTCTCCGCACTGGGCCTTGTCTGGGATCCGGAAAGCCTCGCCTGGGCCGACATGCTGCGGCACCTGGTCGCTTTTCAGGCTCGTCACGGGCACCTCCGCGTCCCTGAACGCCTCCCAGATCACCCGGAACTGGGGCGCTGGGTCAGAGAGCAGAGGCGCTCCCGCATCCTGGGGACCCTCTCCCCGGAGCGACGGACCCGACTGGATCAGCTCGGTTTCGTCTGGGATCTCGAGAGGGCGCGCTGGCTGGAGATGTACACTGCCCTCTCCACCTTCAAATCCCGATTCGGTCACCTCCGGGTTCCCGACCGCCTCCCTGACAATCCCCTCCTGGGACAGTGGGCCAAGGCCCAACGACAGGCCCGTGCCGATGGCTCTCTCTCCCCCGAATTTCGCGAAATGCTCGAACAGATCGGCTTCGTCTGGGACCTGGAAGAAGCCGAATGGCAGGAGATGTTCGCCGCCCTCCTCGCCTTTCGCGAGAAACATGGCCATCTCAAAATCCCCAACCGGGATCGCGAAGAGCCCCAACTCGGTCGCTGGGCTGCGGCCCAACGACTCGCCAGAGCCGAGGGGCGACTCTCGGAAGCCCGCTCCCGGAAACTCCTGGAAGCAGGTTTCGTCTGGGATGTCGAGGAAACCCTCTGGGAGGAGGGTTTTTCCAGTTTACGCCGCTTCATCCAGGAACAGGGACACTGCCATATCACCGCCCAGAACGCCTCCAACCCCGAACTGGAAAGGTGGGTGGCGATCCAACGGCGAGCTTGGCAGCATGATGAACTCCCTCCCCTGCGGCGCGAGCGCCTGACCGAACTCGGCTTCCTCGGGGACAAGCACGAGGCCGAGTGGGACTATTGGTTCGGCCGCCTGGTCCGTTTCCATGCCCGGGAACATCATTGCCACGTCCCAGGTAACTGGAAAAGCGACCCGGGACTGGCCCGCTGGGTGGCAACCCAACGACGCAACCGCCGCCAGGGAAAGCTCGATGCGGAGAAAACCCGGCGGCTTGAGGAGCTTGGCTTTATTTGGGAGGTCAAGGAAATCTTCTGGGAAGAGATGTTCGCCGCCCTGGTCGCTTTTCGCGAGGAACATGGCCACAGCAACGTTCCCGATCCCTGCGATGCCAATCCTGAACTGGGCTGGTGGGTGGTCACCCAGCGCAAGGCCAGGCAAGCCGGACAGCTGGACGCCCGCCGCCTGCAACGGCTGGAGATGATCGATTTCATCTGGGACCCCCTGGATGCCCAGTGGGTCCGCTTCTTCCAGTCGCTCCAGGCCTTCCGCGACACCCACGGCCACACCATCGTTCCCCGTAACTGGAAGGAAAATGCCAGCCTCGCCGATTGGGTCGACGTCCAGCGCAAAGCCTACCAGAACGGTCACCTGAGCGCCGAGCGCATCAGCCGCCTGGAGAGTCTCGGCTTTGTCTGGGACCCGAGAGAGGCCCTGGTGGAGGAGATGTTTGCCGCACTCCAACGTTTCCGCGCCAAACACGGTCACTGCGAGGTCCCCGTCCAATGGCCCGACAATCCCGAATTGGGATTGTGGCTGCAATATCAGAAACAGGCTTGGCAACAGGAACGGCTCGCCCCCGCCCGCCACAGGCGCCTCCTGGAAATGGGCGTCACCTTCTCCCGGGAAAATCCCGGGGAGTCCTGAACAGACCCCACCCGCAACCGCTTCCCCCCGTCGTCAAGGAGCCCCCTCCCATGGCATCGCCCCCGCCGTCGACCCCCCTCTCCGGAGGCAACCGGCGACTCCCCTGGATGCTCCGCGAGGTCATGGAGTCTCTCCTTCTCTTCCTGGCCGCTTTCTGGTTCTTCGGTCGCATCGACTTCCTCGATACCCTGACCACCCTCTCCGCCAGCCATCCTGAATGGAATGCCGACGAAGTGATCCCCGCCCTCGTCGTCGCCTTGACCGGCTTCGTCGCCCTCGTCTCCTGGCGCGTTCACGTCCTCAACAAGCACCTCAGGATCGGCGCCGATCGGCTCCGTTTCTTCTTCGAGAATACCCCGGCGGCAGTCGCCATGTTCGATCGACGCCTGCGCTTCCTCGATACCACCCGCCGCTGGAAAACCGATTTCGGCGTCGAGGCCATCCCCCTCATCGGCCAATCCTTGGAGACGGTCCTGCCATCGATGCCTCCCGCCTGGCGGGAGATGCCCGCCCGCTGCCTCAACGGTCTCAGCGAGCGTTGCGACGAATATCTCTTCCACAAGGCCAACGGCGAAGCCGACTGGATCCGCTGGGAGGCCCACCCCTGGTACACCGGCAACGAGGGCAACCGCCTGATCGGCGGCATCATCCTTTTTTCCGAGATCATCAGCGAACGCAAAAAGGCCCAGGAGGCCTTCATCGCCCGGCACGATGCCGAAACCGCCAACCAGGCCAAGAGCGAATTCCTGGCCGTCATGAGCCATGAGATCCGCACCCCCATGAACGGCATCCTCGGGATGGCGGAACTCCTCCTCGCCACCCCCCTCGACCCCCGACAGCATCACCTGGCCACGACCCTGCAAAGCTCGGGTCAAGCCCTTCTGGCCCTGGTGCATGACATCCTCGATTTCTCCAAGATCGAGGCCAGAAAACTGGAACTCGAAACCCTCCCCTTCGACCTCCCCGAACTCTGCCAGGGGCTCCTGGAATTGATGCAACCTCCGGCCACGAACCGGGGCAACACCCTGAAGCTCTCCCTCGCCGATTCCGTTCCCAAGGGCGTTCGCGGCGATCCCCTCCGCCTTCGCCAGGTGCTGATGAACCTCCTCTCCAACGCCATCAAATTCACCGAAAACGGCCAGGTCACTTTGGCCGTCAACCGGTTGGAAACCTCCGACAACGACTGCACGCTCCTTTTCGAGGTTCGCGACACCGGCCTCGGTATGAGCCCGGAGACCATCGAACTCCTCTTCCAACCCTTTACCCAGGCCAGTCGCGATACCAGCCGCCACTTCGGCGGGACCGGCCTCGGTCTCTCGATCTGCCGCCGCCTGGTCGACCTCATGGCCGGTTCCATCACCGTCGACAGCCGTCCCGGTCAGGGCAGCACCTTCCGGGTGACCATCGCCCTGCCCTTGGCCGATCCCGGAGAATCCCTCTCCGAGGCCCTGACCGGAATCCCGGGAACCCTTCCCCAACCCCCCATCCCTCCCGGACTGCGGCTCCTCCTGGTGGAGGATGAACCGGTCAACCAGGAGGTTGTCCTCGGCTTTTTGAAGGAATCCGACATCTCGATCCAGGTCGCCGGCGACGGCCTTGCCGCCCTCGAACTCCTTGATCAGAACGCGTTCGACCTGGTGCTCATGGATTGGAGAATGCCCCGGATGGACGGTCTCACCGCCTGTCGCACCCTCCGCGAACGGGAGCGCACGCGCGGGGTCTCCCAGCCGCTCCCCGTCATCGCCCTCACCGCCCACACCACCCGCGAGGACCGGGAAGCGTGTCTCCAGGCAGGCATGAGCGATACCCTGGAAAAACCGATCCGTTCAAGTCACCTCCGCGAAAAAATCGCCCTCTGGAGCGGTCGCACTATTCTCCAACAAGCCCCCAGCCCGACCACTTCGGCAGTTGGCACTGCGGACGGTCACTCCGGCTCCACAGACTCCTCAACAGGCCTTCCCGGTCGCGAATCCCCCCCCCTTTCCGAAACCGTTGCCCCTTCTTCCCTTCACAAGGCAACAGCTTCGGTCGAGGCCAGTGGTCTTGACCCGCTGGCACTGACCACCCTGGAACAGGAACTGCGCCACGTCCCAAACGGGCTTCAGCGCATAGTCGGCAAATTCCTCGACACAGTGCCAGGAAAACTCGCTCAGATGGAGAAGGGGGTGGAAAACGGCGACCTGACGGTGATCTTCCTCTCGGCACACAGTCTGAAATCGCAAAGCGCCACCGTCGGGGCCACGCGCCTGTCCGAGCTGTGTCAGAAGATCGAAACCCAGGCCAGGGCCGGAAAAGCGGAAGGGCTTGCGGAGCAAGTCTCCCAAGCAAACGAGGCCTTCGCCGCCGCCAGGTCGATCCTGGAACCCCTGCGGGGGGAGCGAGAGAGACGCCGGGGCTGACAGACCCACCGCCGCCAAGTTTCATCGACCCGGACCGGAGACCACAACCCGGGGCGGGTGTGACCGTTGAATGCGACCGACCGTCCCCGGAAAGCCCCGCCCGCTCATCAGCGGGCCGTCAGCCCAGAAGACGCCTCACCCGAGCCAAAAAATCCTGCGGAACGACAGGCTTGACGGTAAAATCAGCGGCCCCGAGGCGAAAGGCCTTGACCCGCTGTTCCACCTCCTGGTTTCCGGTCACCAGAATGACCGGGACCTGACGCACCCGGGGGTGGCGCCCCAGCTCCCGGAGAAAGTCGAACCCGTCCATCCCCGGCATGGTTATGTCGGTCACGATCAGATCAGGAACATCATCATCGATGAGCGCCATCGCCTTCCCGGCGCTCTCGGCCTCCGAGACGACCACATCGAGAGAACCCAGGAACATCCCCAGCATCTCCCGGTCCATCTCCTGGTCGTCGACGATCAAGACCTTCGGCTTGACCAGGGGAAGCTGTACCGAAAAAACGCTCCCCTCCCCCTCTCGCGACTGGGCCTCCAGAATCCCCCCATGGGCCTCGACGATCTCCCGACAGAACGGCAGGTCGAAGAGCCCAGTCCGCCCCTCTCCCTCCGCAAGACCCGGTCGAGTCTCCACACCACCCCTGAAAAGACCAGGGATATCCACCTCGGGAATCCCCGGACCTTGATCCCATACCGCCAGGGTCGTCGGCATCTTCTTGGGAGTAAAGACCTTGACCGGCTTCCCCTCCGGGCTGAAACGAATGGCATTGTAAAGCAGGCGACGCAACACCTCCCCCAGAAGGATGCGGTCGGCAAAAAGGCGACTGCCCTCGGGAACAGCGTTCACCAACGTCACCTGCCTGGAAAGAGCCTCCTCAGTCAGAACTCCCATCTCGGCAGCCACCAGATAGTGGCCATCGACGAATTCCCGCTTCAACGCCAAGCGCCCGCTCCTGGGCTTGGTGGTGGCAAGCACCCCCCCAAGACCCCGCCCCATCTCCTGAAGATCGGCCAACAACCCGGCAAGCGACAGCCGATGCCGCCCCGGAATCGGCTCCACCCGGTCCTGAAGCACCCGGACCACCCGATCCCCCGCAGCGTCGACCGCATCGCGCAGGGCATAGACCGTCGTGAACAACTCCCGCTCGCGCTGCGCCAGGGCCACATCGACCGCTTCGCCGCATTCCCCGTCGGCAAAGGGACGGACCGTCGTCGGAGCCTCGGAAGAATCCCCCCCCATCCCGGGATCATCCCCCGCCCGAACAACCCCCGTCAGGGCCTCCTCCTCGGAGAGGCCCCCGCCATCCTCACCCCCCTCGCCCGTCACAGGGGTCGACTTGCCCTTTCTTTTCCAAAATCCCATAAAACCAACCAATCCATCAGTCAGGGAAAGACAATAAAACGCAGCCTTCGGAACCAGCAAAGAAACGATCGTACCCCCTCACGTTCCCCCCTCGGTCCAACTTTCGGCCAACGCCACCGCACGCCCGATCTCCTCCGGGGTCATTTCCTCCTCGGCGATCTGGCGATTTTCGATCGCCTCGTCCATCCCCCCGGCAATGGCCAGAGAAAACCAGGCATGCGCTCGTACCCGATCCAACGGCACACCCTCCCCCGTCGCGAAGAGTATGCCGAGATTGTTCCGCGCCTTGGCATCTCCCTGCCTCGCCGCCAACAGGAACCAGTGCGCCGCCGCCTCCGGGTCCGGCGTCGTTCCAAGCCCCTCCAGGTACATCGTCCCCAGGTCGTGCTGAGCCGCGGCAAAACCCTGCTCCGCAGCCTTCCGATGCCACCCCAGGGCCTCCGCGTAGTCGACCCCAACCTCCTCGCCCTGGAGATACATGGCCCCCAGGGTGTGTTGCGCCTTGGGATCTCCCCACTCGGCCATCGTCAACAGAGCGTTGAAGTACTCCTCCTCATCGATGGCATGAAGCCCCGGCGCAGAGGCGGAGATGGGAAGCTGAGAAGGCAACGGTTTCAAGACAAGTCCCCCGCCAGAATCGCTATCGCCCCAGATCGCCCAGGACTTCGGCAACCACCCCCCCGCCCTCCCCGCGCT
>JADGCL010000035.1 GCA_015229005.1 Magnetococcales bacterium | reverse complement strand
ATCCCATCTGGATGTAGAAGGGATTGGCGATCACCCCGGCCAGGGCGTCTCCCAGCTTGTAGAGGACGATAAACCCCAGCATGGCGACCAGGGCCGATCCGTTGCGGCGGACCATTTCCAGGAACGGCTCGGCGAAGGTCTCGCGCATCCAGCCCGCGAGGCCGCCCGGGGGGGGGGGGCGGGGGAGTTCTTGGGGGGGGAAAAGGTTGGGGGAGGGGTGGCTGTAGGGTCGTTGCGGGGGGTTGGGATCGATATCCGGGGCGATCGACCGGCTGCCGGGGTCCCTGGGGGCTGGGGGGGGCATGATCGACTGGGCCGATGCGATGGTGGTGATGATCACCGGCTCCGTGGCGCTGGCCATCATCGGGGTCGGAGGGAGGGGCCTGCCTCGGCGCTGGCTGGTCCTGGCCATGGTGGGGATGCTCCTGCTCCTCTCCGGTTTCGGGGTGGTTCTCCTTCTTGGTCGCTTGGGATCGTCTTGGGGGTTTTCCGGGGCTATTGCCGGTCCATTGACGGCGATTGGTGTCTCTCTGCTTATTTGGGTCTTGGCCTTTGGGGTTGTGGGGTATGGCCGCTTGCGGCAACGGGAGGAGGGGCTGAAGGCGTCCAACCGGTTGCTTGAGGGGGAGTTGGAGAGGGCTTTATTGGATCGGCGCGAGGCGATCTGGCGTGAGGAACGGCTGTTATCAGCTCTGGACCACCACACCATCGTCAGCCTTGCCGATGCCGAGGGGCGCATCCTTTCGGTCAACCGCAAATTCCAGGAGGTCTCCCAGTACGGTGAAAACGAACTGATCGGTCAGGATTATCGGAAATTGCAGTCGGGGTTGGAGCCGGAGGAGTTTTTCCGGGAGATGGGGGAGACTTTGCGTGTGGGCCGGGTCTGGCATGGGAGCTACGCCAATCGCCGCAAGGATGGCACCCTCTGCTGGCTGGAGTCGACCATTGTGCCGCTTCCGGACGAGAGCGGTCGCCCTTTCCAGTATATTGCCATGCAGACCGACATCACCCGCCAGAAGGAGGCGGAGGAGGAGTTGATCCGGCAGCACAGCCGTCTTGAGGAGAAGGTGCGCAAGCGGACGGCGGATCTGGCGATCGCTCGGGACGAGGCTTTGGCGGCGAACAAGGCCAAGAGCGTATTCCTGGCCACCATGAGCCATGAGATCCGAACCCCCCTGAACGTGGTCCTGGGGATGTTGGAGCTGATGCGGCAGGAATCATTGGGGCCGCGGGAGGGGGAGTATGTGCAGGTGGCCTATGCCTCGGGCAAACGCCTGCAGGGATTGCTCAACGATGTCCTGGATTTTTCCAAGATCGAGGCGGGTCGGCTGGAACTGGACCACCGGGATTTCGATCTGCGGCGAGTGATCGATGAGGTGACTCTTGGCCTGGCGCACCTGGCCCAGGGACGCGGGGTGTCGTTGACGGCCTTTGTTCCGGTGGGCATGCCGACGCGGGTTTGGGGTGATCCGGATCGTCTCGGGCAGGTCTTCACCAATCTTCTGGGCAACGCCATCAAGTTCACTCCGGACCGGGGGAGCGTCGAACTGATCGCGGGTCTCGTGGAGCGGGTTGCCGGCGGCAGAATCGAGTATCTGTTCGAGATTCGTGACAGCGGGATCGGGATCTTGCCGGAGAAGCGTCAGGAGATATTTCAGCGTTTCACCCAGGCCGACAGTTCCACGACCCGCCGGTATGGAGGTAGCGGCTTGGGCTTGTCGATCAGTAAGCACCTCGTGACCCTGATGGGGGGGGAGATTGGGGTCGACGACAATCCCTATGCCCCGAGCGGCAGCATTTTCCACTTTTCGGTCGTGTTGCAGGAGCATCCGTTGGGTCCTGGGGATGCGGGCATCGGGCTCTCTCTCGAGGGGATGGATCTTCTGGCGGTGGTTGACCATGGCCTGCAATCGGATCAACTGAAGGATTTTCTGGAGCATTGCGGCGCCCGTTTCCGTCATGTTCTCACCTTGGTGGAGGCGGAAGCGTTATTGCGCGAGGCCGGCGCGGCGGGGTGGAGTTACCCGCTTGTCATTGTCAATGTCGATCACCTGGGGGAGATGTGGGAGGAGTTGGGGCGACTGCGTCACGATCTGCTGGCGAAGAGTCGGGTCTTGCTGTTGATCGGACGCATGGATCGAGGGTTTGACCAGGCGGAGGCCTTGCCGGGGATGCCGGCCTGTTTGCAGAAACCCTTCAGTTTGGATCAACTGGCGGAGGTGGTGGCGCGACTCCTGGGGCGGAGAGGTCGCATGCTGGCACTGGACGCAGGGGAGGGTGCGTCTTCGGGGGGGCTGGAGCCGCCGGGTCATTGGCGGCAGGCGCGGATCCTGGTGGTGGACGACCAAACGGCGAACCTCAAGGTGGCGCGGGGGATGTTGTCGTATCTCGGGTGCGATCCTGCCCGGGTGGCGGTGGCGACCAACGGGTTGCAGGCGGTGGAGCGTTATCAGCAGGGGGATTTGGACCTGATTTTCATGGATTGCCAGATGCCTGTCCTGGACGGGGCGCAGGCGACCCGGGCGATCCGCGAATGGGAGTTGGCGGGGGAGCGGCAACGGGTGGCGGTGGTGGCTTTTTCGGCCGACAACACGACCGAGAGTCGGCGCTTTTGCCGTGAGGCTGGGATGGATGGATTTCTCGCGAAGCCGATCACCCTGGAGGATCTCAAGGGGGCGCTGCAGCGCCATCTTCCCGGTTCGGTGAAGGCAGTGACGACGGAGCGGCTGGCGCCGGCGCCAGCGCCGTTGAAAATCTCCCATTCCTACTCGCGACAGTTGGATGTTGCAGCCGCGATGGAGGGCATCGGTTTGCCTGCGGCCAATCACCAGGAGGTGGCGGAGGTTATTTTGGAGCAGTTGCCGGAGGTTTTTCGGGCCCTGGAGCGGGACGTGGCTGGTGAGAATCCGGAGGGAGCGCGGGCAAATACGCACGCATTGAAGGGGAGCATGGCAACGGTGATCTTCTCCGAACTCAAGATCCCCGCCGAGAGACTATACCGGGAGGTCCGTGCCGGGAGTTGGCACGAGGCCAAGGGGACCCTGGCCGAAATCCGGGCGATCTTCGCGCCGATCAGGCGGGCGCTGAAATCCCATATCGACGGCAAGACCGGGCCGGGGGGAAATCGGCTCCGCTGATTCTTCTTCTGCCGGATCTGGCCTCTGCCGGACCTGGGATCATGAGGGGGCGCCTCGTTTCGTGGAGCAATTTCCCCGAAAGGGGCGGGGTGAGGAGGTCGCTTACCAGACCCGGGGTACGAAGGCTTCCTCGTTGGCGATGTGTACCGAATCCCCGGACTGGACGATGACGAAGAGCCCGCTCTTCACCGCGAATCGAAGGACATTTTCCTCGACGACCATGCCGGCGACCGCGCCGATCGCCCGCTTGTCTGTGTATTCCGGGAAAAACTCCTTGAACTCCGCCATCCGTTCCAGATGTTCCCGGACATCCTCGACGACCAGTTTGCTTTTCACCTCGACCAGCGATACCGTGTCGGTGTTCACGACGAACAGGTCGATCTCCATGTGGCGATTGCCCGGGAGATCGGCCTCGACCCGGCGACTCACCCTGTGTACCGGAATCCCGCGCTGCGCGAACAGGGTCCTGCACGCAGGTGCCACCAGACTCTCGACGAATTCTCCCAGTCGACCGCCGAGCCTTCCAATCAGGCGTTCCGTCTCCTTGAACCGACGATCCGCCTCGGCGCTCATCTCCTTGAACCGACGATCCGCCTCGGCATTCATCTCGCGAAACTTGCGGTCGGTTTCCGCCCTTCTTTCCCGGTCCTCGCGCACCATCTCCTCGAATTCTCGGGCGTTTTCCTTGAATTTCAGGTCTGTTTCCTTGAATTGCCGGTCGGTTTCCTTGAATTGCCGGTCGGTTTCCTTGAACAATTTCCAGACCTCATCGGATGTGATGACTTCTGGCATGACGCGCTCCCCCTTTTTGCTGTTGCGTTCTGCGGGGGACTCCGGAAAACCGAAGCCCACGCCTGTCTTGATATCACTGAAAACGAAACCTCCGCAACGGTCTTGGCGCTTTCTTGGCACGCACCGGCTGCGGCTTGGGGGGTTCCGGCTGGGGCGGTACGGGGAGGGGGGTCTCGGTGATTCCGGCGAGAAAATCCAGGATCTTTTGCAGATCCTCCAGGCGGCGTGCGTTCTCCTCCCAGGGATGATTTTTGAGCCGCAGGGTATGATCCCTGGAATCGAATTGATAGGCCCCCATTCCCTGTCGGACCAGGTTCACCAGGGTCGTCGGCTCGACTTTCGCGTGGGGGTGGAACTGGATCAATCCCCCCTTTGGGCCTGCCTCCAGTTTGCTGATCCCCATGTGCTGGCATCGGCGCTTGCAAAGAACCACCTGGAGGAGGTTGTGAACCGATTCGGGCAGTTTGCCGAAACGGTCGAGCAGTTCGTCGCGCATAGCCGCCACCGCCTCGGCGTGCGCCAGTTGGGCGATGCGTTTGTAGAGGGTAAGCCTCTGCCCTACGTCCGGGACGTAGTTGTCGGGGATGAAGGTGGAGAGGTGCAGGTTGATCGCCGGGGCGGCGCTATCCGGGCCGTCGGTCGTGATCTCCTGGACGCCGCCGGGATCGCGGAGGGCGGCGATCGCCTCGGTCAGCATCTGGTTGTAGAGTTCCAGTCCCACTTCGCGGATCTCACCTGATTGTTCCTCGCCCAGGATGTTGCCGGCGCCGCGGATCTCCAGGTCGTGGGTCGCCAGCATGAAGCCGGCCCCGAGGTCGCTGAGGGAGGTCAGGGCTTCCAGACGCTTTCGGGCGTCGCCCACCAGATGGTTGGGATCCGGGACCAGGAGGTAGGCGTAGGCCCGGTGTTTTGCCCGACCGACCCGACCGCGCAACTGATGCAGCTGGGCCAGACCGAACTTGTCGGCGCGATCGATGATGATGGTGTTGGCGGTGGGGATATCGACGCCGTTTTCGATGATGGTGGTGCAGACCAGCACCTGGAACTCGCGCCGGTAGAAGGCCACCATGACCCGCTCCAACTGGTTTTCCCGCATCTGCCCGTGGGCGATGCCGATCTTGGCCTCGGGGACGAGTTCGCCGATCCGGGCGGAGACCTTGTCGATGTCCTGGACCTGATTGTGGAGATAGAAGACCTGCCCCCCTCGATAGATCTCC
Source organism: Magnetococcales bacterium (assembly GCA_015229005.1). Taxonomy (GTDB): domain Bacteria; phylum Pseudomonadota; class Magnetococcia; order Magnetococcales; family JADGCL01; genus JADGCL01. Next base: position 24,844 of record JADGCL010000035.1, on the reverse strand, counting down.
CGCAGGATCGCCTCGCGGACCGTGTGTGGTTCGAACCGGGTGACGAGGGTGCGGATGGAGAGGCGTTCCGGAGGGGGGGTGGCGATGATGGAGATGTCGCGAACGCCGGCCATGGCCAGATGCAGGGTCCGGGGGATCGGGGTGGCGGTGAGGGTCAGGATATCGACCGTTGCCCGGAGCGCCTTGATACGCTCCTTGTGGGTTACCCCGAAGCGCTGCTCTTCGTCGACCACCAGCAGGCCCAGGTCCTTGAAGGCGACGTCGTCCTGGAGAAGGCGGTGGGTGCCGATGACGATCTCGATTTCTCCCCGCGCCACTGCCTGCAGCGCCTCCTTCTGCTGGGCCGGGGTCCGGAACCGGGAGAGGAGGGCGACCTTGACCGGGTATGGGGCGAAGCGGCGCGAAAAGGTGTCGAAGTGTTGTTGCGCGAGGATGGTCGTTGGGGTGAGCAGGGCCACCTGCTTGCCCTCCATGACGGCGCGAAAGACGGCCCGCAGGGCGACCTCGGTCTTACCGAAGCCGACATCGCCGCAAACCAGGCGATCCATGGCCCGGGGGGAGGCCATGTCGGTGAGGACGGCGCGGATCGCCTCGGCCTGGTCGGGGGTCTCCTCGAAGGGGAAGGTGGCGGCGAATTCCTGGTCGAGCGGCCCGGGGGCGGAGAAGGCGAAGGCCTGGCCGGTGTGGCGGGCGGCCTGGAGGCGGAGGAGTTCGTCCGCCATCGCCATTACCTGCCGTTGCGCTTTCTGCCGCGCCTTTTGCCAGCGGGTACCGCCGAGGCGATCGAGCGGGGCCTCCTCGCCGCCGGCATATTTGCCTACCCGGTCCAGGTTTTCGACAGGGACGTAGAGCTTGTCGCCGCCGGCGTAGACGATCAGGAGAAAGTCGTTTTTCAAGGCCCCGACCGCGAGGGTGTGCAATCCCCCGTATTCGCCGATCCCGTGGTCGTTGTGGACCACCCGGTTTCCCAGCGCGAGTTCCGCGAAACCGGCGATGATCTGGTCGAGGAGGCGCCGGTCCATGCGTTTTCCGACGGCGCTGCGGGGGCCGAGGATATCGGCCTCGGCGATCAGGGTGATCGCGGACGGGGCATGGGTGAAACCGGCGAGGAGATCTCCGAGGGCGAGATGGACCACCCCGAACGCGGCCTGTTCCGGAGCGAAACCCTCGGCGTCAGCAGTCGGGAGTCGGTGATCCTGGAGGATTTCCCGGAACCGCTCCCGCTGACTCACGGTGCGTGCGACGAGGAAGAGTTTTCGGGGGGTTTTGAGTTCGTCGGCGAGGGTGGCCATGAGGCGGGCCAGGATCTGGGATTGTTCCACCCCCGGGGTCCGATGCAAGGCGGGTATCGGGGTGAATCCCAGGGATTCCGGCGGGTCGGCGGCGGTGATCGGGGAGGTCCCCGGGGATTGTGCCGGAGCCGTGAGGTCGTCGATCCGGCCCGGATCCGGGGACTCTCCCGGTTCTTGCCGGTCGTCGCGCATGCTTCGGGAGGGAAAGCCCGCAAGGTGTTCCTCCCAGGTGGCGAAGGAGAGGTAGAGGCTCTCCGGGGGAAGGAGTCGTGCCAGGGTCGGGTCGCCGCCGCTCAAAGCCTGGTGACGGGTGTGGATCTCGGTTTCGTGGGCGCGGACGGCGGATTCGGCATCGGTGTCGAGGAGGAAGAGGGCATTGGCCGGCAAATAGTCGAAAAAAGTCTCGGCATCGGGGTGGAAGAGGGGGAGGTAGTGTTCCATTCCCTGGCTTGGCAGCCCCTCGCTGACCGATTTATAGATGCCGTCGCCGGCGGCTTTGCCCCCGAAGATCTCGCGATAGCCGGTGCGGAAGGCGCTGATCGTGGCCTCGTTGAGGAGGACCTCGCGAAATGGCAGGACCTCCAGGCTGGGAACCGGGTCAGTCGATCTTTGTGTGACCGGATCGAGGCGGAAGAGGGAGTCGACCTCGTCGCCCATGAGGTCGAGTCGGAGCGGTTCGTCGCGCCCGGGGGGGAAGAGGTCGACGATCCCGCCGCGAACGGCGAATTCGCCCGGTTCGGAGACCTGGTGAGCGAGCCGATAGCCCGACACGGTCAGGAATTGGCGGAAGGCCGGAAGATCCAATTGGTCGCCGACGGCGATGGCATAGCCGTGGCTGGCCAGGGTGGCCCTGGGCATCAGGCGCTGCATGAGGGCGGCGGCGGTGGTGACGACGATGCCCCGTACCTGACCGCTGCCGTCGGTGGCCTGGATCGGGCCGCCCGGGCGCATGCGGTTGAGGCGGTGGAGGGTGGTGAGGCGTTCGGCGACGAGGGGGCCGAACGGGGAGAGTCCCTCGAAGGGCAAGACTTCCCAGGCGGGAAAGGGCAGAAGGGGGATGGCCCGGGGATGGTGGCGGTTGAAGAATATCAGTTCCCGCAGGCAGGCCTCCGCCCGGCTGTTCTTGCCGGTGACCAGGACCAGGGGCGCTCCGGTTCGTTCGGCCAGTTCGGAGGCCAGCCAGCGTCCGGCGCTTCCCGGTACTGCGACCGGCGGCAGGCGGGAACCGGCGGCGGGGGAGAACCGGGCCAAGAGGGCTTCGAGGGAGGGACGGAACGGTCCGGGGATGGTCATGGCCGGGTCGTAGTGGCGTCACGCATGCTTGCTTTTCCGATCTTTATTCCGGGACTCTACCGATTCTTGCGCCAGCGTCGACCGTTCGATTGTCGGCGGGAGTGATCCTGGCCGAAATGGAGTTTGTGATCAGGGATCGTATTGCCGACTACCGCCTTGAGTCTTTGCATTACCACCCCTGCATTACCACCCCTCTCGACCGATCAGTGGCACGAACCGACAACCGCAAACCTGCTCCTCCCGGTACTGGCCCGAGGCCTCGAGGTGGATGACGCACAAGGACTGAACTGACCGACTCCCCAGGGGGATGACCATGCGTCCGCCCGGGAGGATTTGGTCAAGAAGGGGCCCCGGTACCCGCAGTGCGGCGGCGGTGACGCAGATGGCGCCATAGGGGGACTCTCCTGACCATCCCTGGGAGCCGTCGGCCAACTGCCCGAATATGTTGCAAAGCCCGAGAGACTGCCATTTCCCCGAGGCTTTTTCAAGGAGTTCGCGGTGACGCTCGATGGTCACCACCCGTTCGGCCAGGCGTGAAAGGATGGCGGCGCCGTATCCAGAACCGGTCCCGATCTCCAGGACCGTTTCCCGGCCTGTCAATTGGAGAAGTTCCGCCATGAGTGCCACCATGTAGGGCTGGGAGATGGTCTGTCCCAAACCGATGGCGAGCGGACCGTCGGCATAGACTTCCTCCAGGGGGATGCCGGCCTCCACGAAGCACTCTCGGGGAATGGTGGTCATCGCCGTGATGACGCGCTGGTCGCGGATGCCCCTGGGGAGGAGATCCCGGCGCACCATGAGCCCCCTGGCCGCGAGGCTTTCGGCACCACTGGTGGGCTCTGCCGCAGTTGTCGGATCCTGGGATTGCCCGGGTGGCATGGGCCTTTTCCTGGTCGGGGTGAGGAGTTCCGGGGCGCAGGAAAGCGCCGGGATGCCCATGATCCCAGAAATGGCATGGCAGCTCAACGAATGGGCGGGCGTCCAGTCCGGTAACGAGATGATCGACGAACGGTGGTTTCGAGGCCCCGGCTTGTGATACCTTCGCCACCCGGAGCCTGACCTCTCACGAGATGCCGGGGGGGGAAATGTGGGCCGTTGTGATGCGGCGGCCTTTTGCGCGGCTTGATTTCGTGGCAGACTGCGGGGCGGAAGAAGGATCAAGCGGCCCTCCGGGGTCCCGGTCGGGAGCGACCCATTTGCCGATTCACCAGGAGCCTTGAATATGCAAACAAATCACAGCGGCCTTTTCGGCGGCCAATCGATCGAAGCCCTGGAGAGGTCCATCCGCGAGGAGGGAGGCGTCTATTACGCCGACTTCAGCAATCTGCGGATCGGCACCGGTTTTCAGCAGGTATTCAGCACCACCCACCAGAGGCAGGTTGGTTTCGAGGCCTTTTTCCGGGGGGTCGGCCCGGTCGGTTCGCCTCTCTTCTCGAAGGAACTGTTCAGTCTGGTCGGCAGCGAGGAGGACGCTGTTCAATTGGACAGGATGCGTCTCCTCCTCCACCTCAAGAATTTTGCCGCTGCGGGAGTCGACGATCGCTGGCTCTTTCTCAACATCCATCCCAAGCTCATGATGGGGTGGAAGGACCCGGATGTGGCTTTCCTGAAGGAGCTCCTCGCCCATGTCAGGCTCTCTCCCGGGCAGCTCGTGGTGCAGCTCAGGGAGCATGCCGGCAACTTCGAGACCGTTCTGACGCGGACGATGTCTGCCCTCAAGGATCTGGGTTGTGCCGTCCTCTTCGACGATTTCCGCACCGATCAGGCCAATCTGGACCGGATCTGGCGGTTGCACCCGGATATCGTCAAGCTGCAGCGCTCCTTTCTCGAGAACGCGAACCACAATCCGAACGCCAAGCGCATGTTCTATCGCCTGATCTCGGCCATTCACGGGGCCGGAAGCCTGGTCCAGGTTGAGAAGGTGGAGAACGAGGAGGAGGCGATTCTGGCGCGGCGGATGGAGGTTGATTTTGTCCAGGGGCAGTTCTGGGGGGATCCGCTCTCCCAGGCGACTCGCCGGGATGCCGGTGACGCCTCGGACCTCTTCCACCAGGTGTTGGCCCACTGCGAGCGCGAAGTGGCGCAGGACGCGCGTCTCCTCAGCCAGGAGATGGGCGGCTATACCAACGAGTTCATGGAGTGCGCCTGGAAGTTGGAGGATGGTGCGGAACTCAAGGATGCCGCCTTGGGGCTGGTTGGGGTCGAGGGGGTGGAACGGGTCTATCTGCTCAATCACGATGGGGTCCAAACCGGGCCGAATATCTTCCCGGTGGAAGTGATGCAGGCGTTGCGGGCGCAGAAGTTCCGCCCTCTGAAGGATACCACGGGGGCTACCTGGACGCGTCGCGGTCCCTTCAAGAACGCCCTGATGAACCCGGGCATCGTCCAGTACTCGCCCCCCTATCGTTCCATCGTCAGCCGTAACACCTGTTCGACCCTGTCGCGGAGTATCCGTCAAGCGGGGCAGCCGCTGATGGTCCTGTGCTGCGATGTCCAGTGGACCGAAGCCATGATTCTCTCCTGATCGGGAGGGAGGTTGCTGTTTTAGTGATCCGGGCCCCGTCGTTCCGTGCGACGGGGCCTTTTTCGCGCCTGCGGTCTGTAGGCGGGCCTCCTTCGGTCAGTGGGGGGGGGAGGTCGGTGAACGGCCTGGCGGAGGGAGATTGGTGTGCGCATGATCCTGACTTTTTCCACCCGGCGGAGGGAGGAGTTGGTCGATATCACCCCGCAGGTGGCTCAAGCCGTTGCCGGTTCAGGGATTCGGGATGGATTGGTCTCGGTCTACGCCCAGGGGGCCACGGCGGCGATCATGATCCAGGAAAACTGGGACGACAGCGTCCAACAGGATGTGGTGGATCTTTTGCGGAAAATGGTTCCCCGGGGGGGGTGGCGTCACGATGCCCAGGATGGCAACGGCGATTCCCATCTCAAGGCGGGGTTGGTGGGACCGTCGGAGTCGGTTCCCTTGATCGACGGACGGCTGGGACTCTCTCAGTGGCAGAGCATCTTTTTTTGTGAGTTCGATGGACCACGGCATGAGCGAAAGGTAGTATGTACCGTACTCTCCGATCGCTGAGGGGTGCGGGGGTTTCTCTCCGGTTTGGAACCACGGGGAGGTCGGGGGGGGGGGCAGTCACTGAGGGAGGGGTTCATGACGGATAATTTCATGGCCGCGATCGAGCAGCGGGCCAATCTGGCGTTTTCCAACGAGATGGAAATGTTGACTTTCTATCTCACGGATGGACAGCTTTACGGGTTGAACGTTTTCAAGATCATCGAGATACTCGAGACGCCGAAGCACGTCACCGAAGTTCCCAATTCCCATCCCGCCATCAAGGGTGCCATTGATTTCCGGGGGCGGGCCATTCCTCTGATCGACCTTTCCGATGCCATGGGGTTGGTTCCTCTGGATTATAGGAACAATCTCAGCTACGTCCTCGTTTGTGAATACAGTACGACCGTTCAGGGGTTTCTTATTTCCCACCCCAACATGCTGATCAACAAGAGGTGGGATGATATCATCAAGCCTTCCGGCGATATCTACGATTCGAGCTATCTCACGGCCATCACCTATGTCGACGGGGTGACCATCCAGGTTCTGGATGTGGAGAAGATCCTGAGTGAAATTGTCGGGATTGATTCGGCCATCTCGACGGAGCTTCTGGATCGCAGCAAGGGGATCGTTCGGAAGGAACACCGGATCCTGGCGGTGGACGACTCCAAGGCGGCGCGCACTTTGATCGGGAGCGCCATGTCCCAGCTCGGGATTCGGTGCACGATCCTGGACAATGGCCCAGAGGCCCTGGCGCTTCTCGAAAAAACGACTGAAGGAAAGGGTGGGGAAGACCCCTTCACGGTGATCTTCTCGGATATCGAGATGCCGGTCATGGATGGGTTCACCTTCACCCGCAAGGTCAAGGGGGATCCGCGTTTTTCCGGGATATATCTGGCTCTTCACAGCTCTCTGAGCAACAAGTCCAACGAGGACAAGGCGCGACAGATGGGGGCGGACGCGTTCATCCCCAAATTTCAGCCCGACAATATCGCCAAGGTCATTCTCGACCAGTTGGAGAAGGCCTCGCTGCGGGGGTGATCCTCCGTTGGTCGACGGGTTTGGAGTCCGCCGCCGTGGGGGAATCGAGTGGGGTTGGGACGATGCAGGAGCCGGAATCGCGAAGAGATTATGTTGATGCCGGGTCCCTTTCTCCATGGAAGGTGGCCGTCGTCGACGACGACCCTGACATCCACATTCTCACGCGGAGGTTGCTGCGGGATTTCACCTTCGAGGGCCGTGGGGTCGAGTGTCTGAGCGGCTATTCCGGGGAGGAGGCACGGGAGCTTGTTCGGAGGCATCCAGACACGGCGGTCTTGCTCCTGGATGTTGCCATGGAGAGCCCCCTGGCGGGTTTGGAGGCGGTTCGTTTCATCCGCGAAAGTTTGGAGAATCGCTTGGTGCGGATCGTCCTGCGTACCGGGCGGGCGAGCCAGGTACCTGAACAGGAAGTTGTCCTGCGTTTCGATGTCAACGATTATCGGGAAAAGAGCGAGCTGACCTCCGGCAAGTTCGTTGCCATGGTGGTTGCCAGTCTTCGCGCCTTTCGGGATCTGGTCACCATTCGCCAGTTGTCTCTTTCGAACGAAGTCCTGGAACAGCGCGTGGCCGAGAGAACCCGGGCATTGGAAGAATCCAATCGCCGGTTGGAGGGGATCCGCCAGAGTCTGACTCAGGCACAGCGGATTGCCCAGATCGGCAACTGGGACTGGGATCCGGATACCGATCGTCTGACCTGTTCGGCGGAGACCTTGCGTATCCTGGGACTGACGAGGGAGAGCTTCGGGAATTCCGGCATCGCCGGCTTTTTGATGCGGATCCACGAGGCGGAGCGGGAGGGCGTGCGCCGTGTGATCGGGAGCATCCTCCGCGGGGGAGGCAGCCTGGAAACCGAGTTCCGGGTGGTTCGCCCGGGTGGGGAGATTCGGGTTGTCCTTGGCGTTGGTGAGCTGCTTCGGGATGTTGGGGCGGGTCTGCGGCGATTGGTCTATACGCTCCAGGACGTGACGGAGAGGAGACGTGTTGAGGATCGCCTGGAGACCGCCACGCGCGTCTTTCGTTCAGCCATGGAGGAGGTGGGGGACCAGCTCAAGGTGACCTCCAAGGTGTTGGAGAACGCCATCGAGGGGGTGGTGATCTGTGACCGGGAGGGGGTTATCGGTTCGGTTAATCCGGCCTTTTCCGAAATCACCGGATTTTTGTCGGAGGAGGTGATTGGTCGCGATATTCGCCAGTTGCGCTCCGGGCATCATGATGATGCCTTCTTTTCAGGGATCATGAGCCAGCTGCATGCTTCGGGGCAATGGCGCGGGGAAGTATGGGGGCGACGCAAGAACGGTGAGGCCTATCCACAGATGCTGTCGGCCACGGTGTTGCGGAGTCCCGATGGGGAAGTTGTAAACTATGTTCTGGTCTTCAATGATATTTCCGAGGTCAAGCGCAGTCAGGAGGAACTTCACTACAAGACCTTTCACGATGTTCTTTCCGGGCTGCCCAACCGGGAGTTGTTCCGGGACCACTTGCAGCTGGCGATGCGCCAGGCCGACCGTCAGGGGCGGAGTCTGGCGGTGCTGTTGTTCGATCTGGACCGGTTTCAGACCATCAATGACAGCCTGGGGCATGCCTGGGGGGATGTTCTCCTCAAGGAGGTGGCGCGGCGGATGGCGGGGTGCGTTCGCCGCGGGGACACCGTCAGTCGCTTGAGCGGCGACGAATTTGCGGTCCTGATCCAGGAGGTCGATAACGTTCAGGACATTCTTTTTTCGGTTCACAAGCTGGTGGCGGCGCTGGCGGAGGCCTTCGCCATCGGCAGCCACCAGGTCAATCTGACGGTGAGCATCGGCATCACTCTTTACCCGGAGGATGGGAGTGATGCGGATCTCCTGCTCAAGAATGCGGGGATTGCCGTCAACCGGGCCAAGGAGGCGGGTCGGGACAATTACCAGTTTTTCACGCGGGAAATGAGTCGGCGGGCCGACCGTCGTCTCTCCCTGGAGAGCAGTTTGCGGCTTGCCCTGGAGCGTGGGGAGTTCGAGCTGCACTACCAGCCGCGCCTGGGTCTGGTGAACGATCGGATCGTGGGGGCGGAGGCCTTGGTTCGCTGGCGCAGGAACGGCGAGCTGGTGCCGCCGGGTGAGTTCATCTCCCTGGCGGAGGAGACGGGATTGATCGTTCCCATGGGGCGATGGATCCTGGAGACGGCCTGTCGTCAGAACCAGGCCTGGCGTGAGGAAGGATTGCCCGACCTCCGGGTTTCGGTCAATCTTTCGGGTCGGCAGTTTCAGCATCAGGACCTCCAGGGGGTTGTGGAGGAGGTGTTGGCGGGCTCTGGTTTGCCGCCACGTCTGTTGGAGTTGGAGATTACCGAGAGCATGGTGATGCGGGAGGGGGAGCGGGCGATCGCCATCCTTGAGTCCCTTCGGGGACTGGGGTTGTCGGTCGCCATCGATGATTTCGGTACGGGGTACTCCTCTTTGAGCTATCTCAAGCGGTTTCCGATTCAGATTCTCAAGATCGACCGCTCATTCGTCAAAGATCTTGCGAAGGATCCCCGGGATCTGGCCATTGTCAACGCCATCGTCTCCATGGCTGCAGGGTTGGATCTAAGCGTGGTCGCGGAAGGGGTCGAGGACGAGGCCCAGAGGGAAATTCTCAGGCGGGCCGGTTGCGATGAATACCAGGGGTTTCTTCGGTATCGGCCCCTGCCGGCAGCGGAAATTCCGGGGGTGTTGCGTCGCTCTTGATGTTCTGCCTTGACTTTTTTCCCGTTCCCTCCCTTTTCCTTCACAGTTTAAGATCGAGGCTCTCGCGGAAGGTGATCTCCTCGGGGCAATCCTTGAGGCGTTCCAGGGAGTCGGCGAGGGCGACCTCCACCCGTGAGGGTGCAATGGCCTGGATGAAGAGGCGTTTGCCCTCCATTCCCTGTGGAAAGGAAAGCGTCCGTTCGCGCAATTCCATTGCGCCCCGCTTGAGGGTCCCGAGGGCTGCTTGTGGTGATGCCGAGTAGATGAGGTTGAAGGCGCCGCGGGTGGGGATGCCGAGGGCGTGCCACTGCTGGTAGGGGCCATTCTGGGGAATGACGGGTTGGAAGGCCCCCTGGCGGAGGAGGCCGACGAAGAAACGGAAGGGGGCCTCGCCTGCGGTATTGGTCCCGTCAGGCCCCAGGGTCAGGACCGTCTCTCCGGGGATCAGCCGGAGGAGGCCGATGGCCACCCCAGTCTTGGCATTGGGGCGATAGGGATTGGCCGGGTCCCCGACGGGGGGGCGGTGGACGATGAAGTGGGGGAAGGCGACGGCCTGGCGGATGGAAGCCATCGCCGGGCTCTCCTCGACGGCGACGGGAGGGGGGGGCCATTGGGCCATCTTTTCCCGAAGGAGGGCGGCGAAGAGGGCCTGTACCAGGACCGCCCGGCTGGCGTTGCCGGCCTGGAGGATGTGGATTGTCTCGGGTCCCAGTCCCTGAGCGAGAAAGGCCTGCCGCATGGCGATGAAGAAGCGGTGGATCCCCTGACCGACGCGCTTGACCAGGTAGTGGTTGATGCGGTTGCGGTCGACGACCAGGGTGACGGTGACCTTTTCCCGATTGCGGTTGAGGAGTTCCAGAGGAATCTCCAGGCGCGGGTTTTCGCCTGGAGGGGAGATGGTCAACTGGGGATCGAGGGTGAACTCGGCGTCGGTGACGTGGCGGCAAATTTCGTCGCTGATCCAGTCGGAGTGGCGCCGTCTCGGGGCCTTGCCTTTGCCTGAGGCGCTTTCCCTGTTCTTTTTTTCGCTTTTGGTCTCGCCCTTGGTCTCGCCGCCCTTGGCTGGCAGGTCGAGGGGGGGGTCCTCCGTCGGGAGGGGGCGGCCCCCGGGGGAGTCGTCGGTTTTCCAGAAGAACTCCTCCCAGATGGGGCGGACCTTGGCCATCAGCATGGTGCTGTTGGTTTCGGCGACATGGGAGCTGTCGATGAAGAGTTCGTGACCCGGGAAGCGGTCACCCTCCGGGGGGCGGTTGAAGGGGATGCGGTGTTCCCGGAGGAGTTCGAGATTTTGTTTGAAGACGAGGAAGGCGAGATTGGCGACCAGGTTTTCGCCACCGAGGAACATGTCGCCGCTGGCGCCGAAGTGGTGGATGACCGTCTCGTAGCCCTGTTCCTTCTCCTCCTGGGTGGGGAGTCTGAAGATGCCGAAATCGTAATCGGTGGTACCGCCGCCGAAATCGAAGACGGCGAAGGCGGTCCCCTGGGGGGTAGCGGGGATATCGAGTTCGTGCAGGGCGCAGGCGGCGTAGGCTGCCGGCTCGGAGGCCTCTTCCCGCACCGAGAAGCGGGAGGCGACGGGGCTTGCGAGGAGGGCCAACGGCAGGCTGCGCTGGAGTCCCCGGGCGAAGGAGGCGAGGATGCGACCTTTGACCTCGCGGGGATAGGTGACTGGAAATGTCATGAAATAGTCGAGGAAGATGCCGTTGGCCCGATGGTTGATGAAGAGGCCGAGGTAATAGGCATAAAGTTCAAGGGGATCGAAGAGTTCGTCACCGGCGAGGGTCAGGGGCTGCCCCGGGACGGGCATGGGGTTGTCGGGGTGGCGGATTTCGAGTTCGGTGCCGGTCTGTTGATCGGTCAGGCGCCTGGGATTGGGCTCGGTGAGGGAGATCAACGGCCACTGTTTGAGGTTGGTCATGAGGCTGGCGACGATGCGTTGATCGGCCTCATTCTCGCGGAGCAGTGCCAGGGCCTCATGGGAGAAGTGGAAATCGTCCCAGTTGGTCAGAGGGCGATAGGCCTCGCTGTTCCAGGCGGTGAGGAGATTGGGCAGGTGGATGAAGGCGAGGATGGTGGGGTTTTGGTAATCCTCCGGGGTTGGTTTCTTGAAGAGATCGTTCATGCCGACCCTGAGGAGGGTGGTCTGCCCCTCCTCCCGACAGGCGACGACGGTGGAGCTGGTCCCGAAATCGATGGCCACGGCTCCTTCGCGGACGTCCAGGGAGGGATCCCGGGCCTCCCAGGGGGTTTCGAGTTCCACCTCCACCCAACCAGCTTCCTTGGGGGGGGCGGGCTGGAAGAGTTCCCACAGCCCCTTTTCCATGTCATGGAGATAGGCTCCCTCCAAGACCGGCAGCCGGGCGCGCAGGTAATCGGCCTCGAGGAAGTGGCGTTCGATGGCCCTGAGGGAGGGGGCCTGGGGACGCGGCGTCTGGCGGTTGAGGGCGACGGTGAGGGCATAGAGTTCGTTCAGGCGCTCGGTGACGCCCTCGAGGTCGCGGGGAACGAGGGAGTGGGCGACGATGAAGGAGAGGATATCGCGCTGGGCGACCCGGTGTACCGGGATGAGGGGGTGGACTTCGTCGGAGAGTCCCTCCTCACCGCTGCCGATGACCGCCGTATAATAGCCGACTCCGCCCTTTGGGGCCGGGGTTCCGGAGAGGATCCGGACGCCGGCGAAGGCCTCCTGGGTGGTCAGGAACTCGTCCTGGGCGATGGAGCGCAGGGCCTCGATCGAGGGCATTTCCCAGTGTTTGAAGGCATAGATCTGCAATTTGCCAACGTAACGGAACATCTCTTCGGGGCGGGCCTGAAAGCCGTGGAGGAGCCAGAGGCAGTTGCGGGCGTTGTCGAAGTGGATCTTGGGCTGTTTTTCGAAGGAGACGAAGCGCCGGCTCTGGAGGAGGTGGAGGAGTTCCTGGCGCAGTTCGCGCAGCTTCTTTTCCGACTGGCTGTCGATCTCCGGTTTGAACTGGGGGACCAAACGATTTTCGGGAAACCAGATCTTCTTGACCTTCATGTCGACTCCACGGACGCTACAGGTTCGGAAGGGGGCGCGGCGACGGCCCAGCCCTGGGAGGGGGTCAGCGTTGCTCCTCACCCACGAAGGTGACGACGACGTCCGGCCAGACAGGTTTGATCGCCGCCAGAATCCGGGGCACGGCGAGGAGGGGGTCCTGGTGGTCGGCGAAATCCTGAAGGGCCGCTTCCGCCTGCATCCCGAAGAGGGGCCACTCGCCGACGTCGTCAAGATAGCATTTGGCGAGGGCGAAGGCCCAGTAGGGGAGATCCTCGATATCGAGGAGGTAGGCGCTGCGGCGGACGAGGTGCCGTCCCGAGCCCTCCTCGGTGACGACCACCCAGCGTGCCCGGGGGGATTCGACGAAGGCGGCCAGCCATTCCGGGGGGTTGGCCTTGGCCAGGCTCAACCACCGTTGTCGCCGGGCCTCGGGGGGTGGTTCGGAACTCTCCATGCGATCTCGATCCCGTTTTCTCCGGAGGGTACTCCGGCGAGTATTTCCGATCCCGTCTCTTCCGGAGAATGGTGATGCGGGCCGACCGAAAATCCTGGCCGACCGGAAAAGCTCCGGCATAATGGGGGCCGGTTGCCTGCCCCCGGGAACTTCCGGTCCCCCCGTCAGGCGAACCTTACCAGACCCGGGTGGTTGTTGGCAAACACCCCGCATCGGGACACCCCCACAAGGAGAGAGCATGATTGCCGTTTCGCCCTTCCGTTCCGAGTTCCCTCATCCCGAGTCACTGCTCTATTTCAACCACGCGGGGGTGGGGCCGATCCCACGGTGTGCTGCCCAGCGTCTGGCGGAGTTGTCCGACCACATGGCCTGTTACGGGGCTTGGCGTTATGCCGAGGTCTTGGCCCCGTGGCAGGAGGCGGCGCGGGTGAATCTGGGACGGCTTCTGGGGGTTGCTGCCGACGCGATCTCTCTGGTTCTGAACACCTCGGAGGGGGTCTCTTTTGTCGCCTTGGGGATCGACTGGCGCCCGGGGGATGAGGTGGTGACGACCGATCAGGAGTTTCCCTCCAACATCGTTGTCTGGCTGGATGTGGCGGCGCGGCATGGGGTTACGGTGCATCGGGTCCCTTCCCTGGCCGACGGTGGGGTCGACGCCGGGGCTTTGTTGGCGCGGGTCGGTCCCCGGACCCGGGTGGTGGCGGTCAGTTCGGTGCAGTATGGCACTGGTGCGGTGGTCGACGTGGCGACCCTGGGGCGGGAGCTGGCGAAGACGGATACTCTGCTGGTGGTCGATGCGATCCAGGGATTGGGGGTGTTGCCCATGGATCTGCCGGCTCTGGGGGTGGATGCGCTGACGGCGGATGGGCACAAATGGCTCCTGGGGCCGGAGGGGTGTGGTCTGTTGACCCTCTCGGCGAAGGGGATGAGCCGGATTCGTCCCCGGGTGCTGGGGTGGCACTCGGTGGCCAACGCTGGTGAATATGACCGGATCACGACCGAGCTGCGCCCCGGGGGGCGCCGCTTCGAGGCGGGATCGCCCAACCTGTTGGGGGCTGCGGCCCTGGCGGAGAGCGTGAGATTGCTCCTGGAGTGTGGCCCCGAGGTGGTTGCGGCGCGGGTGCGGGGATTGGCCGGGGCGATGGTCCGGGGACTCCGGGAGCGGGGCTGTCGCATCCACACGCCCCTTCTGGCCGATGGTGCGCCTGGGGCCGGGATTGTCGTCTTTTCCCATCCCCAGGCCGACAACCGTTCGTTGGATGCGGCTCTTCGGGCCCGGGGGATCTTCCAGGTTCGGCGGGGGGCGGGGATTCGCTGGTCGCCGCACTTCTACCAGGATGAAGGGGATGTCGCACGGGCCTTGACTCTGCTCGACGAGGCCCTTCACGGGCTGAAATGAAGCGCGGTTGTCGGGAGCGGGGGTCGCAGGTGATGCCGACCGTGATCTCGTCCGTGATCCCGACTCTGGAGGTGGCGGCGATGGTGGAGCCCGGGGAGCTGTCCATGGTGGAGCCCGGGGAGCTGTCTCCGGAGGATGCGGAGGTGGTCGCGGGAGAAGAGGCGGAGGTGGTCCCTGCCCGCGAGCGTCAGGCGGTCATTCCTGATTGGTTGTCGGGGGAACGCCTTGACAAGGCGCTGGCGAGCCTCTTCGGGGATGGGATGAGTCGCGCCACGGTGCAGCGGCTGATGCGGGCGGGGGAGGTGACGAGCGGAGAGATACGGCTCGATTCCCCGGATGCGAAGGCCGTCGCGGGGGTGCGGGTCACGCTGCGGGAGCCGGTGCCGGAGCCACTGGTGGCGCTGCCGGAGGCGATTCCTCTGGTGATCCTCTACGAGGATGCGGATCTCCTGGTGATCGACAAGCCTGCCGGGCTGGTGGTTCACCCTGGCGCTGGGGTTCCCGGGGGGACTTTGGTCAACGCCCTGTTGCACCATTGCCGGGAGGGTGCCCCTGGTGGGGGGCTCTCCGGGATCGGCGGCAGGTTGCGCCCGGGCATCGTCCATCGCCTCGACAAGGGGACGAGCGGCCTGCTCGTGGCGGCGAAAAGCGATCGGGCGCATCTGGGCCTGAGTGCCCAATTCGCGGCGCACACGGTGGAGCGGAGTTATCTCGCCCTCGTCAGGGGGGATCCGGGGGGCTCGGGTACGGTTGATGCGCCCATTGGTCGGGATCCGCATCAGCGCCAGCGGATGGCTGTTGTGGAGCGTGGGGGACGGCGGGCGGTGACCCACTATCGGCTTTTGAAGCCGATTTCGGGGCTGGCCCTGATCGGTTGTCGGTTGGAGACGGGACGGACCCATCAGATCCGGGTGCATCTGGCCAGCATCGGGCATCCGCTCCTGGGCGATCCCCTCTATGCGCGCCCCTATTCGCCTCCGGGGTGGTGGCCGGAGGGCTCCCGGGAGGTGGTCCGACGTTTCTGTCGGCAGGCGCTGCACGCGGGGAGCCTGGGTTTCGTTCACCCGGTGAGCGGCGTGTGGTTGCGGTTTCAGGCGCCGCCACCGGCGGATTTCGCCGGCCTTCTGGCTGCGCTCGAAGCGGTCCCTGCACCGCCTGTGGCGGGTGGGGGGCGGGGATATCGATCCTGAAGCTGAAGGAGGGATGGGATGCGCTTCCTGAAGGTCTGGGTGATCGCCATGGGGATCCTGCTGCTGGTCGGCATGGTTATGCTTCTGGTCCGGTTGGTGGAAAGGAATTCCTCGCCTTCCCGGGAGTCTTCTTCCCGGGAATCCATTGCCCGGGAATCCCCGCAGGGGCGAACCGGCCTCCAGGGGGAGGGAGAGGAGCGTGAGAGGGCCGGGTCGACCATCCTTCTGCCGGTCGGGGGAGAGCTGCTTTCGGCCACTCCGCATGGGGATGGAACGGCACTGTTGGTGCGTTCTGGGAGTGGCGAGTGGCAGCTTCTGCTGATCGATTCCCGAGGAGGGCTTGACCGCCGATTGATCCTGAGGTCGGATTCTGGTTCCCGGTCCCCGGAGAATTGAGTCTGAGGCCGGGTATCGGATGCCGCGTAACGCACCGTTGAAAAACGGGCAGGGCTTGCCTGGGATGACCGGAATAATTTATTGGCGGGGCATTGTCGGTCGGTTTTGAAGGGGATATAAACTTTAGATTATTTTTCCCGGGAATTGGAATTCGATCGGGAACGGCTTTTTCTTGAATCGACTTGGTGAGTACTGTTAACCTGGGGGAGTCCGGTCCCATGAGATCGATCCGGGGCCGGGGTCTTTTTCTGCCAAGCCCTCTTCTCCGGCCCGTTTCTTCCAGCCTTTTTTGCCCAGGTGATTGATTATCGGGGCTGAGGGTGGGGGTGGCGTGTGCGGAGGTCGCCCTGGACGCTGGGCGTGGATCGAAGCAAGCCCGCCATGGCCCTTTCCTTTCCTTTCAAGATTGCGTTGCTGGTCTTTGCCTTCACCACCCTTGGGGTCCTCGGGGCGGCGCTGATCGGATTTCACGATGCCGATGTCCTGTTGCGGGCAGAGGCCCATCGGGGTGTTTCCCGGTACCTGGATCAGGAAAGCGCCGAGTTCGTGGGGGCGTTGGATTTGCTTCGGAAGGATGCGATCGTCCTGGCCGAGGCGGATGCTGTCCGTGCCTTTTCCCGCGAGGAGCGGCGGGGCGGGGCGGGGAAATCCGATGTTCAAGATCAACGGCGCGCCCGAATTACCCGGCTTTTTGCAGCGGCGTTGGAAGGGTCTCCGGCCCTGGTGGGGATCCGTCTCCATGGGGGGGAGGCGGGCATCCCCGGGTGGATCGGGGTGGAGCGGGGAGAGGATGGAGGGATTCGCTCTCTTGCGGCGGGCGCACTTTCTCCTCTTGGGGAAGAGGAGACTCCGTTTCAGGGAAGGGGCGCGACGAGCGGGGAGACTTGGCTTTCCCGGCTCGGTTTTTCAGCGGGTTTCGATGCCAGCGCCGGTCGGGGAGTGGTTTCTTTCAAGGTCTATTCACCGGTGGTGGGAAGGGATGGCGGGGTGTTGGCCGTTGTTGCGATCGAGGCCGACCTGAGGAAACTGGCGGCGCCGCTGATTTCGGTTTCCCAGGATGGTTACCTGGCATTGGCGGATGTGGAAGGGCACCTCCTGGCCCATCCCGGGTTGGAGGTTTTTCCGGAGAAGGGATTGGGGGAGTTGGCTCGGGGGCTGGTCGGGTTCGAGAGTGGAGGGCGAGCTGCCGGGGACTCCCTGGTCCCCTTTCCCGACGCCGATTCCGTCATGCTTTCCGGGGAGTTGCCGATCGATCCGGGGCTGGCGCAGTCGGGTATTGTCACCCGGCTGTTGCAGGTCCGGGAGGGAGAGGGAGCCATGGCCCCCCTGGTGGCCATGGCGGTCGTCTCTCGGGATCGGGTGACGGACAACTCCTGGCTGTTGATTCGGCAGATGCTGGCGAAGACCTTGCTCTTTCCGGTAGTACTGTTCTTTCTCATCATATTCGCGAGCCGGCGATTGACACGCCCGGTTCGGGTCCTGACACAGGTAGCCAATCGGGTCGCTGCGGGTGATCTTGGTGTGGAGCTTCCCGAGGTCGGTCGCGACGAGATCGGAGAGTTGACCCGGGCCTTTGCGGGGATGGTGGCACACCTTGTCGACTCGCAGGAGCGGTTGCGGGAGTTGGCGGCCTCGCTGGAGGTTCAGGTGCAGGAGCGGACCCGGGATCTCGCGGTGGCGCGTGACGAGGCGTTGGCGGCGAGCCAGGCGAAGAGCCTCTTTTTGGCCTCCATGAGTCATGAAATCCGCACGCCGTTGAACGTCGTCCTGGGGATGCTGGAGATTCTGCACAACGGAGAGTTGAAGCCGGCGGAGCGGGAATATGTGCATCTCGCCCATGGGTCCGGCAAGATCCTCCTTTCGGTGATCAACGATATCCTGGATTTTTCCAAGGTCGAGGCAGGGCGGCTGACCTTGGAGCGGATCCCCTTCGATCTGCGGGAGTTGGTCGACGAGACGGCTCGGATCCTCTCTCCCCTGGCCCATGACAAGAAGATCGAGCTGACGGCCTTTGTGCCGAGTTCGTTGCCATCCTCGGTGGTCGGGGATCCGGGGCGGTTGCGGCAGATCCTGGTCAACCTTCTCGGCAATGCCATCAAATTCACCCCGGTCGGCGGCACGGTGGAGCTTTACGGTGGACCGGTGGTGAGGGGTGATGGGTGGGTGGAATATCTTTTCGAGATCCGCGATACCGGGATAGGGGTTCCCCCGGAGAAGCGGGAGGAGATCTTCCTTCAGTTCACCCAGGCCGATTCCTCGACGACCCGGCGTTTCGGAGGGACGGGGTTGGGGCTGGCCATTTCCCGACGCCTGGTTGGTTTGATGGGGGGGGAACTCGGTGTCGATGACAACCGGGCCTCGGCGACGGGGAGCGTCTTTCATTTCTCGGTCGTCCTCGAGCAGGGCGACCCCGGCGGTGTCTGTCCGATAGGGGATCCTTATGCCCGGCTCGAGGTTCTGGTCCTCGACAGCGACGGCTTGCTGCGGGTGGTCCTGGAGGATGCGCTGACCTTGCGGGGGGCGCGTTGTGTCCATGCGGCGGATGCGGTTTCGGCGCGGAGGATATTGGTCGGGGCCTTGGCCGAGAAGCGGCCATACCACCTGGTGGTCCTCAATCAGCGCCCCGGGGGGGACCTCCGGCGGGACCTGTCGCGGTTGCAGGAGGGGGATCTGGGGCCGAGGTTCATCATCCTGACGGATCTTCTGGACCAGATTTGGGATCAGGTTTCGGACTTCACCGGCGCTTACATCTGTCTCAAGAAGCCGATCAATGCGGAACGGTTGCTGGCGGCGATTGCCTGGCTTTTCGAAGGGACTTCGGTGGTGGCCGAGATTGGGGCGACCACCGGCGAGTCGGGGGGGAGGAGTCGGCGGGCAGGGGCGGTGCGGATCCTGATTGTGGACGATCAGGCGGCGAACCTGAAGGTTGCCCGGAGCATGCTGGTGAGTTTGGGAATTGCCGAGGGGGGGATCGATACGGCGATCGATGGTCGGCAGGCGGTTCGTCTTTTTCAGGATCGTCCTTACGACCTGATTTTCATGGATTGTCAGATGCCGGATATGGACGGCTTCGAGACGACCCGGAGGATACGGGCGATCGAGGCGGGGAACGGGATGGTGGCGACGCCGATACTGGCGCTTTCGGCGGATGCTTCGGCGATGGGTGCGGAGCGTGGCCGGGAGGCGGGGATGAACGGTTTTCTGGTGAAGCCGATCACCCTGTCCGAGTTGGGCCTGTGCCTGCGGGATCATTTGCAGATGGCGCCGATGTTGCCCGTTTCCGGGAGGGGGGGGCCGGGTTTTCCAGGTGGTGGCGTCCCGGTGACCCGACAGGCGGTTCAGGCAGCGATGGATGCGATTGGTTTGGATGGGGCGGACGTTCGGGAGATCGCATTGTTGCTGAAGACCCAGCTACCGGAGCTGATGGGGGCTTTGGAGCGGGATTTGGGGAAAGGGGATTTTGTCTCGGCGCAGGCGGTATCGCATGTTCTCAAGGGGAGCATGGCGAACGCGATCTTTCCCACTCTTCAGGAGCCGACGCGGAGTTTGCACGAGGCGATTCGGGACGGGGATGGTGAGGAGGCGTTGGAGATATTGGGGAGGATCAGGCGGGTATTCACGCCGATCCGGTTGGTGCTGGAGGAGTTTTAGCAGCCAAGTGGCTGCCCAGGGGAGCGTGAATTGCGGCCTGTTGAAAACGGGCCGTCCCGGTCCAGTTGACGTTGGCAGGCGTCCAGCAGGCGCACGACCTGGACTCCCCGGTCGAGTGAGTCGAGAGCGGGATCGCGGCGACGGATGCGGTCGACGAACTCGGCCAGGGCGCGTGTCAACGGACGCCCCTCCTCCAGGGGAATCGGCTCTCCATCGATCGGATCAGGCTCGGCCAGGGGGGGATGGCGGGTGAGTTTGTGGGGGGCGAGGTCGTCGTAGACCAGGGTGCCCTCCTCCCGGCGCATGGCGAGATAGCGCCGTTTCCCGGGCATGACATTGCTCAGGTGGATGTGTGCGGTGACGCCGTCGGGGTAGCCCATCTCCCAGTCGATCGTCTCTCCCAACCCTGCGGCGAGATCCCGACGTTCCTCACGGCGGATCAGGATTCGGTCGGGGGGGGCCTCGACCAATTCCAGACAAAGGGAGGCATCGTGGGGGCCATAGTCCCACAGTACCGGAATGGGGTGGCGGCGGAACGGTCCCCACTGACCGGCGAAGGAACGAATCTCCCGCAAGGCTCCAAGGGTGGGGGCGAGGGCTTTGAGCCGGACCACTGCCGGGTGGAAAAGCTGGATATGATCGACCAGGACGATACCTGCCCGCTCCCTGACCCGTTCCCGGAAGGCGAGGGCCTCCTCCAGGTCGAGGGAGAGGGGTTTTTCCACCATCACCGCCAGCCCGTTGGCCCCAAGGGTGTCGGCCAGGGCGAGCTGGTGTTCGGGAGGGATCGCCAGGACGACGCCGTCGAGGCCGCTCACCTCCAGGAGCCCTTGCCAGGTCGGCAGGAGGAGACAGCCGCCCGGCAGCAGGCTTGCCGTCTCCGGGTTGCCGCTGACGCAGTGACTCAGCCGAACCCCGGGAAGGGTGGGAATGGTGTTGAGCAAGGCCCGCCCCCAGCGCCCAACCCCTACCAGGGCCAGGCGCACCGGTCGGAGGGAGGGGTGATTCCCGGAGGCGCCGCTCCCGACCACGGGGGGATCAGAGGGCGCCGGTGAAGTGGCGCTCGGTCCAGCCGAGGAATCGGCCCAGTCCTTCGTCCAGGGAAACCAGCGGCGCATAGCCCAATTGCAGCCGTGCCTTGCGGATTTCGGGGCAGCGGCGCCGCGGCTCGTCTGCCGGATAGCTGTCGGGATACTCGATGGTCCGGATCGAGAGTTCCCGCTGCAACACCTTCTCCATTCTCTTGACGAGATCGAGGATGGATACTTCGGGAGTGGCATTGCCGATATTGTAGGCCTCTCCGGGGACCCCCTTCAGCATCACCAGGAGGAAGCCCACCACTGCGTCGGTGATGTAGCAGAAGGTCCGGGTCTGGTTGCCGGTGTCGTAGACCGAGAGGGGACGATTGCCCTTGACGCAGGCGGCGAAGTTGGGCAGCGCCCGGTAATCGACTTCCTGCATACCCGGTCCGAAGACGTTGAAGGGACGGATGACGTTGGTGTGGGTCCCGAATTGTTTGTGATAGATGTGGAGGAGCGTCTCTCCCAGCCGCTTGCTCTCGTCATAGCAGGCCCGAGGCCCCTGACAGGAGACATTGCCGCGATAACTTTCGGGGATGGGGACATGCTTGGGATCGGGATCGCCGTAGATCTCGCTGGAGGAGAAAAAGACCATCCGCGAGCTCGGGTTGGCGCGTGCCAACTCCAGCATCTGTCGGGTTCCGATGACCGAGACGTCGAGGGTCTTCAGCGGGTAGGCCTGATAGTAGAAGGGACTCGCGATCCCGGCCATGTGGAGAATGAAGTGAACGGGCCCGGGGAGCTGGCAAGGCTCGGTCACGTCCTGGTGCAGGATCTCCATGTGTTCCGGGGCCACGAGCCCCCGACCGGCCTCGCCGGCGGTGATGAGGTTGTCGAGGATACGGACCCGGCAGGGCTCTGCCAGGTACTCCTCATTAAGCCTCTTGAAGACCTGCACGAAATAGCGGCCCAGGAAACCGAGACCGCCCGTCATGACGACGTTTTTACCGGAAAGCGCCGGGGCCGCCTCACGAACTCTGTCGCAAATCTCACGGATGTCGGATTCCAGCAGGGTGTCATTCATGGGTCGAGGGTCACCTTGGGCAGTGGAACGATGAAACGTCCCCCCCCGGCGCGGAAGGCCTCATGATTTTTCATGATCGGTCCGGCGAAGTTCCAGGCGAGGATCAGGACGTAGTCGGGGCGTTGTTCGTAGAGTGTTTGTGACGGCAGGACCGGGACGTGCAACCCCGGGGAGAAGAGCCCCTGTTTGAGCGGGCTGTCGTCGACGATGAAGTCGATGATATCCGGCCCCAGTCCGAAGTGGAACATGAGGGTGGTGGCCTTGGCCGGGGCGCCGAAGGCGGCGATCCGTTTGCCTGCTGCCTTGATCCCTTTGAGGAGTCCCGTCAGTTCCTGCCGAATGGCGTCAATTCTGGCGCCGAAATCGATGAAGGTTGCGGCGCGATCCAGGCCTGACGCCTCTTCGAGGGCCACGAGGGCCTCTACCGATGCGTCGATCGGACGGCTTCCGGTTGCCAGGCGCGCCACCCCGCGAAGACTGCCGCCGTGGGAGTCGACCCGCTCGCAGTGGATCAGGGTCAGGCCGAGGGCGGCGAAGAAGCGCCGGAGCGGTTTCACCGTGTGGTAGGAGAGGTGCTCGGCGTAGATGGTATCGAAGAGGGTCCCCTGGTAAACGTCCAGGAGATAGGAGACCTCGAAGACGAAGACCCCCTCTGGAGTGAGGAGATCGCGGATGCCGGCCACTATGGCGGCGAGGTCGTCGATATGGGCGAAGACGTTGTTGGCGGTGATGACCTCCGCCTTGCCGCGACCAAGGCCTATCTCCCGGGCCAGCCCCGGCGAGAAGAAGCCTGTCAGGGTCTCGATGCCGCGACGGGTGGCCTCCTGACTGATGGCAATTGCCGGATCGATCCCGAGGACCCGCATGCCGGCCTGTTGGAAGAAACCGAGCAGGGTGCCGTCGTTGGAGCCGATGTCGACGACCAGTCCCCCGGCGGCGGGGGTGTAGCGCTCCATGACCCACCGGCAATAGCGCTCGAAATGGGCCACGAAGAGGGGCGAGGTGCCGGAGACGTAGACATAATGCTCGAAGAGGAGGCGCGGATCGACGACCTCACCCAACTGCACATGGGCGCAGGTCTCGCAGAAATCCAGATCCAATGGGAAGAGCGCCTGCGGCACGCCGACGGCACTGGCCGGTACGAAGGCGTTGGCCGGGGGAGTCGGGGTCAGCGAGAGAACCGGGGTCAACCGGTTGCCGTCGCACAACCGGCAGCGTACCCGGCGGAAACTGTTTTCAGCCAACCGGGATCTCCATCTCCTTCAACAGCGACTCGATGCGGACCACATCCGCCTCGTAGACCTCCTGCGAACGATAGTTCCGTCCCAGGGTGACGAAGAGGGTATCCTCGGGGAAGGACATGGTGTGGTCGACCATGGGCGGGGTGAAGATCATCTGGCCGGCGCGGGCGACGACCTTTGCCGGTTTTTCCCGAGACCCGGTCGGTCGATGGTAGTACTCGATGCAGCCGGAGACGACATAGCAGAAATGCCAGTCGGTCCGATGGTAATGATCGGCGCGGGTGGTTCCCCGGCGCGAAGAGATCATCACACAGCTGCGCATATCGATATCGACCAGGGGGATGATCTCCCCGCGGGCATCGACGAACGGCTTGGGCAGGGTGACCAGGGGCTCCTTGGGCCACTTGCTTTTTTCGGCTTCGGTCAAAGGCACGATATCCACACCCATCGTCGACTCCTTTGTGAGGGCTTTAATCCTGACCTCTCTTCTTACCATAGTCACCCGGGAACTCCCGCAATTTTTTTTCCGGTGGTGCCGGGTCCGGGGTATCTGGAGCGGAAAATATGTCCCGAAAGCGGTCGAGAAACACCCCGGGTGCGTGGCAGACATCGAAGGCTCGCAAGCGTTCCTGGCCTTCGCGGGCGATGCCCTCCAGAAGGGGGGGATCCTCCAGAACCCGTTCGAGGAGTTCCGGCAGATCTGCGGCATCCCAGCGATAGGGAAGATAGGTCTGCCGGGGGATAAAATAATCGGGCCAGGAGTCGAGGAAGGAGATGTCCGGTTTGAGCAGGGCGATTCCCCGTTGGAACATCTCCAGGTCCTTGTAGGTGATTTCCCCCCAGCCGAAAGGACTCAACCCGCACCTGACCTGGTCGAGGGCGGCGAAGTAGACTGCAGGTTTCAGGAAGCCGCTCACGATCCGGCGATGCCCTCGCAGGGATTCGGCGGCCTGGGTGCTTTCGCCGCGGTGGGTGGCGATGGGGGCGTTGCGCTTTTGATACCCCGAATAGCAGGCGATCACATCCCGGTCGCGGGTCCGGAAGGGGGGAAAGGTGTAGCGGTTTTTCATCCCCGGCAGGGACCTTTCCCGGAGCCATCCGGTTTGCAGGCGCTGGGCATAATCGTTCAAGAAATGCGAGGGGGAGAGGATCGTTCGATAGTCGCCGACGCCGACGTTCCAGGAGAGACGCACGCGGTCGAAAAAGGCCTGGGGAAGATGGCTGAAATCGAGGTTCTGATTCTCCAGTCTATCGCGCTTGATGTAATAATCCAGGTGTTGCCGTGAGTCGAGCTGTCCCGGAAGGGTGTACTGTGTCCGGTCGGCATAGAGCTGTTTTTTCAGGTAGACTTGGCAGAGTTCGCGGAAGTCCGGATAAAAGGTGCCGGCGCTGTCGGTGACATCGAAAAACCAGCAGCGTTTGGCCCTCTGCATGAGGCCTTTGAGCTTGTCGATGGCTTCCGGGTCGTTCTGGTGGTAGCGATAGCTGTGCGAGTGGACGGCCAGGAGGTCGCAATCCAGGAGACGGTCGGGCTGGTCCGTGCCGTAGAAGAAGCCGTTGTCGAATCCCAATGACCGTAACTGCTGCTGTGTCCGGTAGATGGGATAGAGGAAATCGTAGCCGATTTTTCCAATGGATTTTGGGGAAGTCAACCAGTGGATTCTCATCTCTGTGCCGGTTCCTCAGCATGGGCGAGTCGGGGAAAGGGTATGACCGGTGACGGATACGAGGCCGTCATGCAGTGTCGGACGCCTCGGCAAACACCCGATCATAGACCGCCTCCAACCGTCGGGCATAGCCCTCCAGGCTGAATTTTTCGCGGACGCGGCGCTCGAGGTTCTCTCCCAGGCGTTGGGCCATGGTGCGATCATCCAGGAGCTCGCGGATCGTTTCGGCCAATGCCTCGGGGTCCAGTTCCCGAGGTTCGGTGAGTTGCATCCGTTCCGGGTCCACCACCCATTCCGGTCGGGGAGCGGCCTCCGCCGGGAGGGGCGAGGGGAGGGTCAGGGGG
>JADGCL010000034.1 GCA_015229005.1 Magnetococcales bacterium | reverse complement strand
GAGTACCTGCCTGCCGACCGCCAGCAGCCATCATCCCATCATCTTTGCCTCCTGTTGCTGCCACAGCTCCCCCGGTGGAGCCGGCTGATAATTTCCTATACTGACTCTCTTCGAGCTTTGATAAAAAACGCGCAAAAAAAACTTCCCCCAAAATTACGTTCTCGGGTTCCCGAGACAAACCCACCCACCCGCTTTTCACTGCCACTTCTTTCAAGTATCCACAACACCTCGCGAGGGCCTCGCTCTCTTCCCCTGAAAACGCCATGTTCGTCGGGTCCCATTCGTGGGGAACACGATCCCCCAAACCAGGCAACTCGACATGAAAGTGCAGATATTTTTCGAGCGCCGAGTTGGGAGTGACCACTCTGTTTCCATGACGATCCTGACCAAACGCCCGCATCCACTCCTCGACGCCATGGCGCATCACCTCTTCCCTGGACGCCATGACAAAATGCACGTTTCCTGGTTGCCCGTTCATGAAAAGGAGCAGCAACTTGACCAAATCCGTGGGAACATGACTGGGACAACGGTCGATATCGTCAAGAAACAGTACCAGCTTTTGCCCCCTCTTCTTCAGGACAGCCTGAAATTCTCTGTTAATTGTTCTGGTACGACTATTGCGGATCGCCGACGTGCTGCCAGCGAAGCCAGCTCTCATTTCGCCGACGGCATCAGCGGCCTTTTGCAGCACCGGACCACTCCCGGTCGCGACTTTGTAGAGATCGTCCAACGCTTCCGTGAGCTTGTCGCACCCACCCCTACCGAAGTCTCCAGTCATTGTTACAGATCCGAGCCCACGGGAAGAACATTCATCGTCAGAGAGACGTTCCTCGTCTGAAAGATGCTTATCGTCAGAGAGATGTTCATCGTCGCTGCACAAACAATCAGCAACCGCAGCCATGACCGCCAAATCCGCTGGAAGCCCCCTTTGCGCTGAAATAACGGGCATGTGCAACCAAAGGGTCCTTATCTCGCACCCCCCCCTTTTTTTCAAAACTTCTTGCAGCCTCCTCATAAATGTGCTTTTTCCAGTCCCAAAGGCCCCGCTGATCAGAATGGCCACGGAACCAACAGAATCCTCCAACGACCGGGCAAGACTAACAACCTGGCGACACTCGCCATCTTCCTCTCCCCAATAAGCCTTGAATAAAAGATCATGCTGGAGGTTTCCCTCCTCAAGCCAGCCATTTATATCAATTCCATTCTTGTCCGCCATCTTCTCCTCCATATCGATCAAAATCACCAAAACTGGCCTGGCAACGACCCAACAGAAAGCAACGGGCAAGACCATGCCAAAATCTAAGGTCTGGAATCGTATCGTGCGTGGGAAAACCATGTCAAGAAAAAACCAACCAAAACCTTATTGCACATGACGTAATGTTTAATAATTTACCAGTTAAACTGTTTAACTTTTACAAAAAACTGAATCCAGGCTCCCCGGATTGCAGAGGCAGCAGATGGACGCATGGATGCGAATAACCATCCGGAGCTACCGTTCGTCCCAAACTCAGGCTCTGTGGAATTGCGCGGATCTTTTGAGGTGTTACAGTTTTGCGGACCTGAAAGAACAATCGTCAACCTGGGGCTCCGCTCCAGACCCCAGATGGGGGGGCGGCAGAACCTCCCTCAAGGCCACCAAACCCTTCCGGGATGTGGGAGATACCGTTCTGGACAATGTGGCAGAATCTGCCATTATTCAGTTGTCGCGAAATTCAAGGCAACCGAGCAATAAGAACACAGGAATGAGCCGTGTCAAACAAAAAGACTACGACCGGAATCAAGCCAGACTTCTTATCCCAACAGTCGACGAGCAGCCTCTGCCAGAAGGCCGGATCTTGTCATTCGGCGGGCCGCTGCGTGCGAATCAATCCGCTTCAAAAGCCCTTCTGACATGGTGATATTGACGCGGACAGAACGGTGCGTTTCCCTGACATCATCGACATCGACCACCCCCCAAATCCAACCGGCAAAGTCTGGGTTTCCCTGGTGTTCTGCCATTGATTTCCGTTCCTGAAATTCAATTTTCTCCTCAACCATCCCCTCCATGTGAAGGGTGATGGCTTCCCTGGCTCGCTCCAGGGCTTCCTCCAAAGTGTCCCCCGCCGAAAAACACCCTGGAAGGTCTGGAACCACCACTCCAAAAGCGTGGTCCTCATCACCCGGTTCAATCGCAACAGGGAAAGCGATTTTGGTCGCCGTCTGGGTCGTCATTTCAAACCTGCCTGTTTCAGGATGGAATTGACCGTTCCGATTTTTATATCCTTTTTGGGATGCGGAACAGTCACCAAGCCAGTCTTGGATGGATGCTTGAACCGGTGGTGACTTCCCGCCACTCGCCTCAGAATCCAGCCATCCCCCAGAAGTATCTTGACCAAGTCCTTGCTGTTCATGCTTTCATGATACACACCGATACACGTACAGTCATCTGGTTTTTACTGCCCCCGGTACAGATGCCGTTCCGGGCAAGGTTTACAAAAACTTATGAACAGAGCGGGTTCAAAAACGGTTCCCCCCCTCGGCGGGCGGCAGCCCGTGGACGAAAAATCCCTTCAGAAGTTTGCCCAGGGATTCCAGATCCGCCAACCCCGCCGTCTCCCGAATGGAGTGCATTGCCCAGGTGGGCACCCCAATATCGACCCCCGGCAGACCCAGACGTGCCGCCAGGTGGGGTCCGATGGTGCTGCCGCACGGCAGGTCGGCACGCATGGCAAACTCCTGCCAGGGAACGCCGAGGCGCCGACACAACCCCTTGAGACGACCGCCGCTGGAGGCGTCGGTGGTATACCGTTGGTTGGCGTTGCTCTTGACGACGATGCCGCCATTCAGCAACGGACGATGTCCCTCGTCGTGCTTGCGCCCGTAATTGGGGTGGAGGGCGTGGGCATTGTCGACCGAGAGCAGGGCCGACCGCGCCATCGTCCTGGCCATGGCCTCTCCCCCCCGGGGCAGGATCCGGCGAATCACCGATTCGGCGAACTGCCCGGCCGCACCTTGCAGCGAGAGACTGCCGACCTCTTCGTGGTGAAAACAGGCGAGCATCGGCAGGGCGGTCTCACCCTCCCCCTCGCCCCCCCGCCCTTCGAGCCCGATCTCCCCCTCCCCTTTCCCTCGACCGGCCACCTCCAACAGAGACTGGAGGCCGATGAAGCAGGAGAGCTGATTGTCGAGGCGACCCCCGACAAGCCACTCTCCCTCCAAACCGACCCGGCAGGCGGGACGCGCCTCGTAGAAGGAGAGTTCCCAGCCCAAAGGCTCGGCCCCGGCCCAGGCCGGGGCTTCGACACCGATTCGTTCCCCGAGCCAGCGACGGAAAAGGACCGTCGGCTCCTCGACCTTCTCCCCCGGCGACAGGACCCGGCAGACAGGCTGCAGCTCCTCGTGGCGTTGATAGCGGTGGCCCTCGTTGACCTCCCGATTCAGGTGGATGGCGGCATTGGGCAGAATGGCCAGGGGGAGACGCCAATCGACCCGGAGTTCGCCGATTTCGCCACCACTCCCCCGGCAGCTGACCAGACCCGCCAGGGACAATTCCCGGTCGAACCAGGTCGCCAGGATCGGCGAACCGTAGACCTCCACGTCCCAAACCAGATGCCCGTTCCGGACCACCAGCGGCCGGGGTTTGACCAGCAAACCCGGACTGTCGGTGTGGGCCCCGACCAGGCGCAGGGAGGGGGGAGTCCCCCTCACCGCCGGGAGTCGAAAGGCGATCAGGGAGCCCTGACCGCGAATCACGAAATGGCGCCCCCCCGGGTGAAGCTCCCAAGGATCCGCCTCGAGAAGCTCCGTGAATCCCGCAGACTCCAGGGCAGAGGCCAGAGTGGCAACGACATGATACGGCGACGGGGAGGCCTGCAGATACGCCATCACTCTGGACAACCCCGTCCCCATCTCCAGACCGCCTCCCCCCACCAGGCTCTCCATGCTCACCCTCCCTTCGTCACCCCGTTCCGGGCCTGCCGCTCCAACCGCGCATAGACCCAGGCCCGATAGGGAATCATCTCCATCTTGGTCTCGAATCGCCGCCGCAGGAAATTGAGCCCCTGCCAAAGGACTCTTCCAGGATACCGCAGCCATTTCCACCACAGAAAGAGAGCGTAGAGCTTCAAGCGAAAGCGGACCAGGGTGGCGTAGTCCTGACGCCAGGAGGGGGTGAAATTCAGGTCGGAGAGGGAGGCATACCCCCGAAAGTGATCGAAGATCGCCGCCCCCGGGACGGGGGTGATGATGAAAAGGGCCACCTCGTCCACCCCCAGGAAGGTCAAACGCCGCAGCAAGGCCCGGGTGGCGTCGCGATCCGCCTCCCCCTCCCCGGGATAACCCAGGACAAAACAGGCCTGGCTCCTGATCCCGCAATCCCGCATCGCCTTGACGATCCGCTCCGCGTGTTTCCGCTTGAAGCTCTTCCCCATGGCCTCGAGTACCGCCTCGGAGCCGCTCTCGGGCGAAATGGAGATATAGCGGCAGCCGGCCTCCGCCATCAAGGCGACGGTCTCCTCGTCGCGGATGGTCTCCACCTTGGTACCGGAGACCAGTTTCCAGGTCACCCGGAGCCGGCGGTCGAGGATCGCCCGGCACAACTCCCGGGTGCGCACCTCGCTGACGGTCGGGTTGACATCCTCGACATGAAATTCATCGACGCCGAAACGCGCCTGCATCGCCGCCATCTCGGCGACGACGCTCTCACCGGAGCGCCCGCGCCAGCGACGGTCGTTGGTCGCGGGGATGACACAGAACCCGCAGGCAAAGGGACACCCGCGGGAGGTCAGAAGCGGCAGATAGCGCTTGCCGCTCAAGGGACCATGGGCAAACCCGAGCCCCCAGTAATTCTCCAGGGGGAACAAATCCCACGCCGGAAAGGGGAGAGTGTCAAGGGCACCGATCGGGGCGGGAGGGCGCACCGGCGTCGGATGATCCCGGTGGCAGACTCCCTCCAGGGAGGCACAAAGAGAGGCCGGAGAATCACCCCTCACGATGCCCCTGACCAGGAGCGGAACGCTCCGCTCCGCCTCTCCCGACAGCAGATAATCGGCCCCTTCGGCAAACAAGTCGGACGCCACCCGTTGCAGGGAGTAGGCGGTGACCGCCTGGGTGTTTTCCAGGATCACCACCGCCAGCTCCGGACGCGCCCGCTTGCCGGCGCGGATCAGGGCCACCACCGAGAGGTGGTTGATCACCTGATTGGCGTAAATGCAAAGCACCCGCGACTCGACCCCGAGCTCCCCGATCACCTCTTCCGGTCGCAATCCCAACACCAGGAATCCCTGCTCCAAACGGGCCTGCCGGGGGGCGGCGGCAAAAGCATCGATGACCTGCGGCTCCAGGCCTGCCTCGCGCAAGGCACTCGCCACATAGGCGAGACCGATGGGCATGTAGACCACACCGGTGGTAAACCGGTCACGGCTCTGCACCATGAGGTTCGGATTGACCAGGGTCACCAGGGCCATGGAGCATCACTCCCGCTTGCGACCGATACACTCCAGGGAAAAGGCCATGGCGTGGGCATTGGGATCACGCGCCAGGAGGAGATCGAGAAACTTGATAGGAAACAAGGGGATGATCAGAAGTTGCGCCAGCACCGCGTAGAGCCTCCGGCTGCGAAAGCTCAGGCAGAGGGCAAAAAACTCCTTGACCATGCAGACCAGGGCCGACGCCGGCCCACCGAACGGCTGGCACAATTCGACCTCGAAACGCCCCAGGAGGCCCCGCAAACCGGAACGGGTGAACCGGTGATAGTCGTCGGGATTGCCGTGGTAGGCCTGCAGAAAGGGGACGGTCAGGTAGAGAAACCCGCCCGGCTTGAGGATGCGATGGACCTCGGCGAGCAGGGAATCGGGGTCGGCGACATGCTCGATCACATACTCCATGACGACACCGTCGAAGGCGCCGGTGGCCAGGGGCAGAACCGCGCCATCGGCAACCAGATCGACGTTGCCATAGGCATCCAGATCCAGGTTGATGCTGGCGACATGGGGCAGGCGTTTGACCCCTGCCCCCAGATTCAGGACCCTGGCCCCGGCGGGCTGCGCCTGCAGCAACCGGTCACGGGTGGCGTGGCTGACCCAGGCGGGATCGAAAATTACTTGCAGGATTCGGGTCAACAGGGGATACCTCCGGACGGCATTCTTCCATTTCGCCGCCGGATCGCAGGCCTGGGCATAATCGATTCCGGCCTTCTCCGTCTGCCCCCGAGAGGTCAGAAAGCGCGGCACCCCCGCCAGGACAGAGTAGCTCCGCCCGCTCTCCCCGATCAGGAACCCCTCCCGCACCCCGCCCCCCTCCTCCTCGTGGGTGACCTGCAACCGCAAAAACCCGCCGTCGACGGGGTCACGCAACAGAGGCAGAAGATTTCTGTCCATTCAGTCCTCATCCCGAAACGACGGCACACTCCAGGGAGCGGCAGGCCCCTTGTCGAAGCGAAAGCGATAGCGCAACAGCCCCCACAGGACCGACAGACCATCCAGCATGCCGATTTTCTTGCCCTGACTCCGGGTGCGGGGAACGTAGCCGACCGGCACCTCCAGCACAAAGAGGTGCCGCCGGCTCAACTCGGCGATGAACTCGCTCTCCAGACCCACCCCCCGGGCGGTGAGGCGCATCGACCTGACCAGATTGCCGTCGAAGGCCTTGATGGTGGAATAGAGGTCGGAGACGTAGCGGTTGTAGAGGACCAGACAGAGAAAGCTGGTCAAAAAACCCCCGACGCGGCTGATCAGGGGCTGAATCCGACTGCCCCCGTAAACCTGCTTCAGGATCCTGTGGATCTGATCGGAGTGGATGCACCGGATCAGGCGACTGCCGAATACGGCCTGGTACTGGTTTTCGACGATGGGAAGCGCCACCTTGATCAGGTCCCTGGCGTCGTATTCGCCGTCACCGGGAAAGAGGGCGATGATATCCCCCCTGGCCTTGGACAGACCGAAGCGGATCACCTCCCCCCGACCCGACCCCATCCCCAGGGAGTAGCTGCGGACATAGCGCCACTGCTTGGCAATCTCCAGGGTGCCGTCGGAGGAGCCGCCATCCACCAGGACGATCTCCTTGCTGAGGTGGTAGGGGGAGAAATCGAGCCGTCCCAGGTCCCGCAGCACCCCGTTCAGGTGGCGGGCCTCGTTCAGGACAGGGACCACGATGGAGATCATATGGCGCGGGGGCTGGATACGGAAATCCACCATCTGCCGGACGGTGCCGAGGAGTTCCTCCACGAGCAATCCGCCCTGATGGCGGATCTTCTCGTCGTCGGCCCAGTCGAGGATGACGACGGCCTCCGGGTCAAGGCCGATGGCCCCCCTGTCGAACGGAACACGGTCAGGGTTGGGGGCGCTGTTGACCTCATCCCGGTCCTGGTCCTGGATCAGCACCCGGGTCACCACCTCCCCGAGCTCGACGGGCCGCCGCTTGCGCCCCATGCAGGTACACAGGGAGCGCAGCAGGTACTGGATCGATTCCCCAAGGATATCATGATCCCGGGCGAGGTTGCCGATGAAGGCCGCTTCCGCCTCGCGGTTGCCGGCGATGGCCTCGTACACACCCTCGGTGAGATAGGAAGGAAAGAGTGAGGAGTTCTGGGTCCCGGGACCATAGATGATCAGATCCGCCTGGGAGAGGGCCGCCAGCGCCTCCGGATTGGGACGGGGAATCACCTCCTCCTGCCGCAGACGGGCAATCTTCGCCTCCGGCGAAAGCTCCGCCAGCTCTCCGACCAGCTCCCCGGGCCGATGCGGCGGCAGAAGAAACAGCTCCCGGACCGAGCGAAACCCCGCCGAGGAGACGATGGAGGCCTCATCCGCCAAAAACTCCCCCCGGGAAGTGACCGCCGTGAGAACAAGCGCTTCGCCATCGGTCACATTGAGGACCCTGGCCCGGCTCTCCGCAAACCGGCCGAAGGCGCTCACCGTCCGGTTGAAATCCCGATCATTCGCAAGATAACAACCGGCAAAAAGGATATTGCCCAGGGAGCAATCCTCATACTCGAAGGGAAACCCCGAGGCGTGCCGCTCCCCCTCATAACGGACGAAGGCAGCGATGAAACCCTGGATCTCCCGCAACTGGCCGACCGAGAGGCGGGGATAGACCTCCCCCAGCAGGGGATCCCTCCCCGGGCGCCTGCCGTCATCGAGGATGGCCTCCAGGTCCGCCATGGCATCCTGGCGCGTGGTTCCCTTCCGGAAACGGTGTTCGAGGAGCCGTTTCAGGGCCTGGTGATGCTGCCCTCCCTCCGGCATGGCGCGGCTGACATTCTTGCGCACATCCGAAGGACCCAGCATCCCGGGGATGTAGCGGCGAAGAAAGCCGGTGGAGAGGCCGTCGTCGTAGGCGTTGATCAGCAGGGTGAGTTCCACCCGGGGGTGACGCAGAAACGCGGTGACGATGGCGCCGGCGCCGCGACCGCCGCAGAACATCGCCACCTTGAGGCGAGTGCGCCCCGACGCCTCCTCCCGACCGACTCCCTCATCCATACGCCTTCCCCAGAAGACGCCGCAAGAACAGGGCGATGATGGTCTCCCCCTTCGACTGGTGACGACCGGTGATCAGATTGCGCACCAGGCGGTAGATCCGCACCGGTCGCGCAAGAAAATTGAGCGGATAGAAGATCAGATATCCCAGCAGTTGATAAAGGCGCAGGCTCCGCAGCCCGAAGTGCTCCGAATAGGATTGCAGGGCGGAAAACTCGGCATAGGAGAGCGACAGATACCAGCGATCGGAGAGGATCCCGTCGATACGCCCCTCGGCCTCCATCCTGGCGAACAGGGCCGATCCCGGATAGGGCGAAAAGGGGTAGACGGAGAGATCGTGAATGCCGATGGGGACGCTCAGGGCAAAGATGAATCGCAGCGTCTTCCAGACATCCCCGTGGGTCTCCCCGGGGAACCCGAGCATGATGTTCGCCTTGACGTTCAACCCCTCCGCCAGACAATCGGACATCGCACGCCGCATCTGCGCCAGATCGACCTTCTTGTCGATCCGGCGCAAGGTCTGCGGCGAACCGCTCTCCGGGGCGAAGGTGATGGTGCAACAACCGCTTGCCATCAACGCCCGGGCCACCTCGCGATCGATGGCCTCGGCGCGGGTCCCCACGGGCAGTTGCCAGGTGATGCCGAAACGGCGACGCTCGAGCCCCCGGGCAAATTCCAGCAGCCACGACTTGCGCACGATGGCGGTAAGATCGAAAAACTGCACATCGTCGATCCGGTAGCGTTCGACGGCATCGGCGATCTCGTCGAGGAGCTTCTCCGGATCCCGGGCAGTCCAGCGGGTCATCCACATCTCTTTGTTCGAGCAGAAGGCGCACTGGAAAGGGCAGCCGCGGGTGGCCAACATGGGAAAGGAGCGCCCGCGCCGGGTCCCGAGGCCCAATCCCTGGTTGAGATAGTTCTCGATAGGGAGGAGATCCCAGGCCGGCCAGGGTAGCTCGTCGATATTGCGGATGCGACCCATCCGGGGATTGCGGCGCAAGGCGCCGGTCGTCCGGTCGCGATAGACGACCCCGGCGCACCGCGCCAGTCCTTCGGGGTCATCCAGATGTTCCAGAAGGGCAGCGGTGGTCTCCTCCCCCTCTCCCAGCACGGCGCCGAAGATCTCCGGACAGCTCTCCAGGCTATGCTCCGGCATGGCGGTGATGTGTTCGCCACCAACGATAATGCGAAGTTCCGGCCTCTCCCGGTGGATGAGACCGATCAGCTCCTTGACGAAGGGCCACTCGCTGGAAAACATGCAGGATACGCCGACGACCTCGCAGGCGGGATCGATACGCGCCACAATCTGAGCGAAGGAGAGCCCCCGGCGCACCCGGCGCTGATCCAGCAGCTCGGGCTGGTGCAGACCTTCACCGACGGCATCCACGACACTGACCCGATGTCCGACCGCACGAAGATAGGCGGCGACGTAAGCCACCCCCAGGGGAGGCGTCAGAGGAGCCGCCACCGCCAGGCGCGACACAAATGAGGGAGGCCGCACCAGGACCACGACACGCGGCCTGGTGGCCCTTTCGGAGAGAGAGAAGACGATGGGCAGCGCCGTGCGGGCCATTCAGACGACCCCCTCGACGACGTTGTCGAAACGCCCGCTCTCCACGCAGCCACGCGCGAAGGATTCAAGTTCCGGAGTGAGGTGAACGTCGGTGGCCATGGCGCGATCCTCGAATGTCAAGGTTCGGCACATCGTAGGCCGTGACGTTCCGGTTGGCAAGCAAACTACCTAGGAAGGGGCGCTCCCGACCGGAGGCATCCCGACCGGACGGACGATGGGGAGAAACCGCCGTCCCGCCATGATCCTGACCGGGGGGAGAAACCGCTCGACCCGGGCGATGGCGTTGTTGATGCCGACATCCACCAGCTCGCAGGCACGGCAGATGGGAAATTGCTCCCGATCCCGAAGCAACTGGCGACGGAACTGCCGGTAGGCTCTCCCGCTCCAGATCTCGCGAAAACTTTGGGAGCGCAGATCGCCCATTTCCATCTGGCAGTCGAAATAATTGCAGCAGGGGTAGACCCGGCCATCCCAGGTGACATTGGTGGTAAAATAGGGCCAGAAACAGGGACGGTAACCCCGCACCGGATGGTGAATATCGTTGTGCAGGGTCCGGAGATTGTCGCACACCTCGGGAAGTCCCAGCTCACGGCCCAGGTCATACCCCGCCCGAATCGCCGCATGCGCCGGAGGCCAGGTGTGGATGGCGCTCTCCCGGAGCGCCGCCTCGCCATAGGTGTAACTCTTGCTGAAAGTGGGAGAGAGCCCGAATTCCCGACGGCAGAAGGCAATCATCGCGGGAATCTCGCCAGCGTTTTCCCGCGTCAGGGTGACGTTGAAGCTGATGACCGGGGCCCGCTCGCCAAAACCGCAGGCGACCTCCAGCAGCAGCCGGATATTCTCCATCACATGGTCGAAACGGGCCCCGACCCGAATGCGTTCATAGGTCTCCCGATCACAACTGTCGAGGGAGATCAGAAAATGGCTCGCCCCCGCCTGGATCAGCGACTTGAGGCGCCTGGCGGTGAAAGCGGTGGCATTGGTGGTAATACGGGTCACCGAACCCCGCTCGGCGGCGAAGGCCACCATCTCTTCCAGTTGCGGATGCAGGAAAGGCTCGCCAAACTGGGCCAGGGCAATAAAGACGGGATCGATCTCGGCAACGATGCGACGATAGAACGCAAGATCCATGTTGCCCACGTCGCGGGTCATATAGTCGGTGCGGGGACACATGGGACACTTCAGGTTGCACTTGGCGGTCGACTCCAGGTTGAGGGAGACGGGCGGGAAGGAGGTCTCTCCGGAGCGGTAGACGGAATAGCCGTTGGTGGCCAGTTTCCATAGGGCTCCGGGACTTGCGGGAATCCGCCGCAGCACCACCTGGAAGGCGATGCTCTCCTTCCCCAACAACCGCTTCAGCAACCCGACCATGGTCCCTCCCAACGCCCGCACGGGGCGCACCCCCGACCGAACGGAACTCCCTCCTCCCTCCGTCGACGCCCCCCGTCGCGATCGGCAAAGGGAGGGCTTCCATCAATCCCGAAAACGGAAACGCCAGAAGGTCCAGAGGGCGATCAGGCCGTCCCGGGGGCGGATCTTCTTGCCCTCCTCCACGGATCTGGGTTCGTAGGCAATGGGCACCTCGACGATGGCCACCCCCGAGCGGATCAGTTTGGCGGTCAGTTCGTGATCGGTCTCGAAGCCACGGGTCCGCACGGTAAACCCCTTCAACACCCCCGCAGGATAGATTTTGTACGCCGTCAGGAGATCGCTCAACCAGCGCCCGAACAGGAGCCCGCACCAAAGGGAGAGGAGGATGTTCATGACCCAGGGACCCGGGGATTGCCGCGGATGGCGCCCCGGGGTCGGCCAACACCATCCCCGGTCGCGGATCACCCCCTTCGGTCTGCTGCCATAGACGGAGGTCGGCTTGCGGGTATCCAGGGCGCGCAACAGGGGAAGATAATCCTCGGGGAAATATTCCAGATCCGCGTCCTGGACCAGAACATAGTCGCCGCTGGTCTCGCGCACACCGCGCTGCACCGCCGCCCCCTTGCCCTGGTTCTTCTGCCGCACCACCCGCACTCCGGGAAAGGCCTCCGCCCGTGCCGCCGTGGCATCCCTGGAACCGTCGTCGACGACGATGATTTCCTTGCGAAACCCCACCGACTCGGTATCCACCGCCAGGATGCGTTGCAGCAGCGGCCCGATAAAGGCTTCCTCGTTGTAGGCGGGGATCACGATGGAGAGAGTATACAGAGGCTCGCTCATGGGTGTCCGGTCACTCCTCGTCGTCGCAGGATGCCCTCGACAAGGCAGGCATCCTGGGGGGTGTTGACCCCCTGGGTCTCTTCCACGTCCTCGATCCGCACCGTGCCGACGGCGCCCGGCCCGGTCTCGAAACGCGGCAACACCTGGAGCAGATTGAACTCGCGGGTCCCCGCTCCCGTTGCCCCGCCCTCGACCCGCGCCGCCTCGAGGAGAGAGAACAGAAGCGCCGTGCGAAACAAAAAAAGGCCGCAGTCGTTCTCACCAACGGCCTGGTGAATCTCCCCCTCCCGCGCCTGCAGGACCCGCAGCAGCCGACCCTCCCGGTCCCGCTCCAGATGGATGTAAGGCTCTTCCCGCAACACCGTCGGCAGCGTCAGGGCCGCCCCCGGTCGCCGCTCATGCCAGGCGGCACAGGCGGCGACCGTGGTCGCACGCAAGGTGGCCTGATCCCCCCACACCACCAGGGTGTGCGGCGTCGTCACCCGGGGGGCCGCCAGCCGCACCGCGTCCCCCATCCCCAAAGGGCTCTCCTGCAGAACGACCGCGACCTCGCCGCCCAGGCGCCGCTCGAGAAGGGGTCGCACCACGTCAACCTGGGCCGGCGCCAGAACAAAAACGAGCCGCCGACAGCTCGGGCGCACCGCATCCAACAACCAGTCGAGGATCGGCCTCCCCAACAGGGGGTAAAGCAGCTTCGGCGCGGCGGAGCCTAGGCGGCTCCCCCGGCC
This sequence comes from Magnetococcales bacterium, assembly GCA_015229005.1. Lineage (GTDB taxonomy): Bacteria > Pseudomonadota > Magnetococcia > Magnetococcales > JADGCL01 > JADGCL01. The sequence continues at coordinate 18,739 of JADGCL010000034.1, read as the reverse complement.
TGCCGCCGGGATCACCGCCGTCCAGAGGGCAGGATCGGGGACAACTCCGGCCAGTTGCCCCAGGGGGACGATCTCAGCCATAAAGATCCACAAGCTCCGTCAGGGAATCGATGACCCGGACGGCGCCGCAGGCAAGCAACCGCTCCCGGTCAAGGCCACCGCTGGTGATGCCGATCACCGGAATCCCCGCCGCCCGGGCCGCCAAGATGCCGCTCGGGGCGTCCTCCACCACGACCGCCGCCCCGGCCTCGACACCCAACCGCAACAAGGCCAGTTGATAGGGGTCCGGGCTGGGTTTGCCCCGGGAGACGTCATCTCCGGTCAGAACAACCTCGAAGAGCCCACCGCACCCGGAGCTGGCCAAAAATACCGCGACGCTGTCGCGACTCGCGGAGCTGACCAGTCCCAGGCGTCTGCGAAGCGCCAGCCGCTCCAACACGAAACCGACCTGCGGGGCCAGCGGCGGCGCGGCGATGAGGGCGGCAAGCGCCCTCTCCTGTTTGGCGCGCACCAGCGCCCGCACCGCCTGCTCCGAGGCCGGACGATCAGCGGCAAGCAACAACCCGCGCATCACCTCCTCGGTGCGCCGACCGGTCAGGGTCTCGGCATAGTCGGGCATGGACAGCCCCGCCTCCGCCAACACCTGGGCATAGGCCTCTGCATGAAGGGGGGCGGTGTGAAACAACACCCCATCCATGTCGAAGAGGATGGCAAGAGGCAAGGCGGCGTTCAAGAGGTTTTTCGGGCAACGAGCAGGGACTGCCCGATGGTATAGGTCAAGGGAACCCGGGAAAGCCCCAGGGATGCAACCCCCCGCTCCGCCCAACCGAAGGGAGGAAATTCGTGGGCGGCGCGACGGAGAACGTAGCCCGTCTCCAGGGTCTGCCAGTAGGGCCCGGACCAGAGGGTCGCGAAGCCCAGCCGATCCAGCATGCGGCGCAGGGTGGCAAGGGTGAAATAATAGAGGTGGACACTGAGAAAGAATGGCCAACGCCTCCCCAGGAGTCGCCGGGCGAGGCTTCCATGATCGGGAAAGGTGACCACCAGGAGTCCCCCTTCCCGGAGCAGGTCCCGAAGCCGCGTCAGGGTGGCGCGGGGATCGGTGAGATGTTCGAGGACATCCCACAGGGTGATCAGCTCGAACCGCTCCCCGCCAAAATCCTGATCCTCCAGGCTTCCCTGACGGATGTCCAAGCCGTAGGCCGCACGCGCCGCCGCCACCAGCCAGCGGCTGGGCTCGATGCCGGTAACCCGATGGCCGAAATCCGCCGCCGCCTTGGGGAAGGCCCCCCCCGCGCACCCCACATCCAACACCCGCCGCCCCGGCCCCAGCTCGGGAAAACGCCGGGAAAGGACCCGCAGACTCCGACCGAACGTGCGAATGCGCATGGGATTCTGGGCAATGAAAGTGGGATCCTCGGCCTCGGTATAGGCCTCGAGAATCACCTCCCGACGCACCCGCGGATCGAGATAGACCAGGCCGCATCCCTCGCACTGCGCCAGCCGGTCCAGGAGGGTCCGATCGCTGGAAGCGGAATAGAGCGCCTTCAGGGCGTCCCGGGTCAGGCCGGGGGGATAACAAGCGGGAACAAGAGTCCTTCCCGGCCCCGGGGCGTCACACACCGGACACGGCAGGGATTCCACCAGGTCGGCGGGCAAACCGGCAGTAGAAAACGATTCCAGGGACACATGACCTCCTTACGAGACTGTTGAAAAAGTCCATCCATGGACTTTTTCAACCCGGAAAGGCAAAACGTGGTTTTGCCTTTCCTTCCAAATTCAACGGGTTACACCATCCCGTTGAATTTGGCCGGCCATCCCTGGCCGGCGCAGCCCGTTTATCAACGGGCCGTTACGACCCGTCAAGGCGGAAACCGACCGGATCAGGGACCGCGTTCCAGCACGACAAAGCCCTCGTTGGCGTAACGTTCCCTGGTGAATCCGGCCCGGAGGTGACGGGCATGCAGCTCGCTGCCGAGTTGTGGCCGCGACAGGACCGCCAGCCGCGGCTCGGGGGGAACCGCCCCCCCCCTGGGGTCGAATCGGACCCGGAACACCGGGCGGTCGGAGAAAAGAACCAGGGGATGGGGCTTGTCGAAAAAGACCCCCTCCCCGGGAACGGTCTCCCGACGAATCCAGGCAACCAGTTGCTGAAAGTCCGGCTTCAGTACCACGTCCGGGTTGAAATGCCAATTGCTGCGCATGTAATGCACGTTGCTCTGGAGCATCACCGCCAGCACCAGGACCGATCCGACCAGAAGAAGGCGCTCAGGCCGCCAATCGCGGACGAAGGGCAGACGCCGCGCCCAGGCCACCGATTGTTCGAGGCCGTGGAACAGGTAGATCATGGCCGGAAAGACCAGGGGCAGGGTCAGGCGATTGTGCAGGCCCCAGGGCGAGAGAATGATGATGGCCACAAGATAGGCCAGCACGAAGATCTCCATGAAGGCGATCCGGCGGAGGGAGAGCCGGGGGAAAAAACCGAGGGCGATCAGACCGAGCAGCACGGCATGGCTGGAACTGATGAAACTCGATCCGAACAACAGCACATTCAGGCGGACCACCTCGTTGCCGACGAGTCCCAGTTTGAGAGACACCCACTCCTTGAGGGGAGTCTCCCGGAAAATGGTCAAACCATGGCCCAGGTAATCGTTGCCCAGGGAGGAAAAGTGGACATTGATCGCCTGGATCAGGAGTGCCACCGCAACCAGCAGCCCCGTCTCCAGGGCCACACCGGGACGGGAGAGACCCCCGCCACGGCGCCACCACCCCAACAGCAGGGCCAGAATCAGCGACGGAAACAACAACGTATAGACCGGGCGCATCAGAATGATGAAGCCGCAGAGCAGCGCAAGAAGCGTCAGGCGCCCCAGGGAGCGGTCACGCTCCCAGGAGTCGAAAAGCCAGAGGGCGACCGCAAGCAACGCCGCCGCAGGAACATCGGAGAGCAGGAGCTGCTTGAACATGAACATCGAATGCAGCGAGAGCAGGGCAGCCGCCCCCACCACGGCAACAGCCGGGGTGAATCTTTTCCGGGCCTGGAGGTAAAACCCCAGGACCCCAAAACACCAGAACACAAGATTGACCAGCTTGAGGGCGACGAAATCGAGCCCGAACAGCGCCAACCCACCCGCCAACAGGAGGGGATAACCCACGGAGGGGGTATGGAGCACGAAGTTGGCGCCGTGGGGGAACTCGAACGTCAGGACCGGAATCTGGTAGGAATAGGGAGCGCCGCCGAGAAGATTCTTGGCGGCAAGGAGATACATGGCGTAGTCGCACCCCCAGTCGTGGCCGTCGTGAAGACCCAGGCCACTGAAGAGGAGAAAGGCCGCGAGCAAAACCAGAAGAACGCGCGTGGGAGTCACTCGCGCCTGAAGAATGCCAACCACACGCATACACCAGATTCCGGCTGCGCCCATGCCTGTGCCCCCTTGGCAGACTGTTGAAAAAGTCCATCCATGGACTTTTTCAAACCGGGAAGGCAAAACACCGTTTTGCCTTCCCTCGCAAATTCAACGGGTTGCACCATCCCGTTGAATTTGGCCGGCCATCCATGGCCGGCACAGCCCGTTTGTCAACGGGCTGTCAGACGTCGAGATTGACCACATTCAGCGCGTTGTTCTGGATGAAATCCCGCCGCGGTTCGACCGCATCCCCCATCAGGGTCGTGAAAACCTCGTCCGCCGCAACCGCGTCCTGAACCCGAACCTGGAGCAGGGTCCGCACCTCCGGCGCCATTGTCGTCTCCCAGAGCTGGTCCGGGTTCATCTCCCCCAACCCCTTGTAGCGCTGAATCGACTGACCCTTGCGCCCTTCGGCCAGGACCACCTCGACCAGGTGCTCCATCCCCCGCAGCGGCACCGGATCGGCTCCCCGCGAGGCCACCCGGTCCGCTCCCCGGAGCCTCTCCCGGAAACGCCCTGCCCGGGTCAACATCTCCCTGTACTCCAGGGTCTTCAACAAGCCGACATCCAACCGCGTCACCCCGGGGACCCCATGCAGATTCCGTTCGACGACGATCACCTCCGTCTGCGACTCCGGATCCCGTTCGATCCACGCCCGTACCCGCTCGCTCGAATCCCCCCTCCCAAGCAGGAGTTCCTCCAGGCGACGGGCCATCGCCGCCACCCCATCGCTTCCCTCCGCGTCGCCCGCCTCCCCGGAACCGACCGCCGCCGACCGCTCCAGTTCCTGAGCGCTCAACCCCAACCCCTCGCAGGCCGCACCCAGGACCACACGATCATGGTGCCGTCCCAGACGCGTCAACTGCGCCCGATAGGCCTGGGCATCCTCGACCAGCGGACGCAACTCCTCCCCGGTCAGGCTCCCTGCCTCCCCTCCGGAGAGTTCCACTCCCTGCACTCCGTTTTCCGTGAGGAGGCGCAGCATCGCATCCTCGTCCTTGAGGTAGCGGATGCTCTTCCCCTTGGTCACCCGATAGAGCGGCGGCTGGGCGATGTAAAGGTGCCCCCGCTCGACGATCTCCGGAACCTGCCGGAAGAAGAAGGTCAACAACAGCGTCCGGATGTGCGCCCCGTCCACATCCGCATCGGTCATGATGATGATGCGGTGGTAGCGCAGCTTGGCGATGTCGTACTCTTCCCGCCCGATCCCGGTCCCCAGGGCGGTAATAAGCGTCCCCACCTCCGCCGAGGCCAACATCTTGTCGAAACGGGCCTTCTCGACGTTGAGGATCTTTCCCTTCAGCGGCAGCACCGCCTGGAATTTACGATCCCGGGCCTGCTTGGCCGAGCCGCCGGCGGAATCTCCCTCCACCAGGTACAGCTCACAGAGCGCCGGATCCTTCTCCTGGCAATCGGCCAGCTTCCCCGGGAGCGAGGAGATCTCCAGGGCACTCTTGCGCCGCGTCAGCTCCCGCGCCTTCCGCGCCGCCTCGCGCGCCGCCGCCGCTTCCACCGACTTGGCGACGATCCTTTTGGCATCCGCCGGGTGTTCCTCGAAGAAGGTGGCCATGCGCTCGGCCACGACCGCCTCCACCGCCGTCCTCACCTCGGAAGAGACGAGCTTCTCCTTCGTCTGCGAGGAAAATTTGGGGTCGGGAACCTTGACCGAGAGGACGGCCGTCAACCCCTCACGGCAATCCTCCCCGGTCAGGGCCCCCTTTTCCTTCTTCAGGATCCCCGACGAGAGGGCATAGTTATTGAGCGTCCGGGTCAGCGCCGCCCGAAACCCGGCCAGATGGGTACCGCCATCCCGCTGCGGAATGTTGTTGGTGAAACAGAAGACATTCTCCTGGTAGGAATCGTTCCACTGGATCGCCACCTCCACCTGTACCGCCCCGCGCTGCTCGATGAACACCACCGGCGGCGTCACCAACGGCGTCCGCGCCTTGTTGAGGTGTTCGACGAAGGAGCGGATCCCCCCCTCGTAGTGAAACCGGTGGGACTTGTCGGTGCTGTCCTCGCGAATGGTGATGACCACTCCGGAGTTGAGAAAACTCAACTCGCGCAGCCTCTGCGACAGAATATCGAAGGAAAAGACGGTCTGGGTGAAGACCTGGCGACTCGGCAGGAAGGTCACCTCTGTCCCCGTATGATCGGTCTCGCCAACCACCTGGATGGGGGCCACCGGATCCCCTTCCCGATAGACCTGCCGCCAGACCTTCCCCTCCCGGCGAATGGTCAGGATCAGCTCCTCGGAGAGGGCATTCACCACCGAAACCCCCACCCCGTGAAGCCCCCCGGAGACCTTGTAGGAGTTCTGATCGAACTTGCCGCCGGCATGCAGCACCGTCATGATCACCTCGGCCGCCGAACGCCCCTCGCCGGCATGATGCTCCGTCGGAATCCCCCGCCCGTTGTCGCGAACGGTCACCGAACCATCCGAGTGCATCTCCACGTCGATGCGATCACAATAGCCCCCCAGGGCCTCGTCGATGGCGTTGTCCACCACTTCGAACACCATGTGGTGCAGGCCGGTCCCGTCATCGGTGTCGCCAATATACATCCCCGGCCGTTTGCGGACCGCCTCCAGCCCCTTCAACACCTTGATGCTGTCGGCGCCGTACTCCTCGACCGCCGTATCCTTCTCCCTGGGCAACCCATTCATCAATCGACCCGCTCCTCGCCAACCGGCAGAAACCGCCCCGCGTTGACCGAAAAAATACGCACCTGCCCTCCGGACCAGGGAATGGACCCGGAGTCGCACGTCGTGAGAAACAGCTGATGCCCTCTCCCCGCCAGGAGACGCATCAACAACCCGACCCCGGACCGGTCCAACTCCGCCCCCGGATCGTCGAGCAAGAACAGGGGCGGCTCCCCCAGGGTCTCCCCCAGGAGCGCGGCCTCCGCCAACTTCAGCGACAGGATGAACCGCTTGCGCTGTCCCTGGGAAGCAAAACCCGCCAACTCCCGCCCATCCATGCGCAACAACACGTCATCCCGGTGCGGCCCGACCGAGGTGAACCCCAGCCGCAGATCCGTCCCTCGCGAACGCAGCAGGCGCTCCCGGAAGAGGGTCGTCAAGGCCTCCGGAGAGGGATCCGCCGACGGCTGTCCGCGATCGAGCTGGCTGCCGAGGGTCATGGAAAACCGCGCAGCCGACAACCCCATCGCCTCCAGACAGGGATGCCAATGCAACCGGAGTGAATCCAGCGTCCGCCGACGGCTGTCGAGGACCCTTGCCCCCAGGACGGCGAGCCGTTCCTCCCACGCCTCCAGCTCCACCAAATCCCGACCGCCAGACTTCAGGAGGCGGTTGCGCGACCGCAAGGCAAGCTGATAATCACGGACCAGAGTGGCATATCCCCGCTCCCCGGAGAATATCACCCAGTCCAGGAAGGCACGCCGGGCCGACGGTCCCCCTTTGACCAGTCCCATGGAATCCGGCGTCAACACCACCGCCGCCAGCGCCCGGCCCAAGCCGGAAGTGGAGAGCATCGCCTTGCCATCCAGGCGCGCCGAAAGCCGACCCTCCCGACCCTGGAATTCCAGGCGATGAGTCACATCCCGGCTGCTGGTCTCGGCGCGAAGAGCGAACCAGGGCGCCCCCTCCTGCCGCATCACCTGCGGCGACGCCCCCCGAAAAGAGCGCCCGGTGGCCAGCAACCCAACCGCCTCCAGGAGATTGCTCTTACCCTGACCGTTGTCCCCCACCAGGAGGTTGAGCCCCTCGGCGAACGCCAGCGTCGCCGAGTCGATATTGCGAAAATGGCGAACCCGCAACTGCCGAAGAAGCATCGCCACCCGCAGCGGCGACTAGACCGACATGGGCATCAGGACAAAGACCGTATTGGCCTGCAGAGGATCCTTCACCAACACCGAGGACTCCCCATCCTTGAGAAAGATCGTCACCGGATCGCCATCCACCGCCCCGATCATCTCCTGGAGGTAACGGGCATTGAAGCCGATGTCGATCGGACTGCCGGCATACGCCACCTCCAACTCCTCCTCGGCCACGTCCTGCTCCGGGTTCGAGGTCGTCACCCGCATGTGATTTTCGGAGATCTGCAAACGGATCCCCCGCGACTTCTCGTGCGAAAGGACGCTCATCCGCTTGACCACCCCGTGGAAGGCCTCGCGGGAAACCGTGAGAATCTGGGCGTTGTCGACCGGAATCACCCGGTGATAATTGGGAAAACGCCCGTCGACCAGCTTGGAGATCAGGGAAATGCCCGGCAAGGTCAACTGCAGATGCCGCTCGGCCACAGCCAGCTCCACCTCCTCGATCCCCTCCTCCAGCACCTTGCGCGCCCCCAGCACCCCCTTGCGCGGGATGATGACCTCTCGCGGCGAAAACCCTTCCCCCTCCAGGGGATGGTCCACCATCGCCAGGCGATGGGTATCCGTCGCCACCATCCGCAGGCGCGCCGGTTGGCCCGGATCCTCTCCGACCTCGACCTGGAGCAGCAGACCGTTGAGGGCGAAACGCCCCTCCTCCAGGGACATCGCGAAGTGGGTCTTGGCGAACATGTGATCGAGCAGGCCCGCCGGCAGACGAAGGCGCAGAGGCTCGCCCGGGTCCGGGGGCTGCGGGAACTGCGCCCCAGGCATCCCGACCAGCGTGAACCGCGCCCGCCCGGCGGTCATGAGGAGCCGCTCACCCTCTTCCCGCCGAAGACGCAAACTCCCCTCCGGCAACTCCCGCACGATCTCAAAAAGCTTCCGGGCCTCGACCGCGATCAATCCCGGTTCCTCCGTCACCGCATCCAACACCGTCCGGAGATAGACCTCCGAATCCGTCCCCGACACGGTCAACTTCCCCGCCGCCGCTTCAAGGAGGGTAAACCCCAGGATCGGCATGGTATTGCGCCGCTCGACCACCGCCTGGATCCGGGAAAGCGCCCGCAAGAAGGGCTCACGCTCGACTTGAAATTCCATGAAAACACCTTCACACAAAAATAGGAAAGAGACCTGCCAGCCCGTTGATCAACGGGCTGCTACCGGGCATCCCGACCGGACGCCCCCGACCAAAACATCTCCCGACCGGACACCCCCGACCGGCTCTCCCTGATCGAAGTCCCCCGATCGAATCTCCCCGACCACCCCTCCAAACCGGTCACCCCACCCCCATCCGCCAACCCGGAGAGGGAGAGACTCCCCGATCCACTCGTCACCGCCGACAGGGAGCCGGCGCCAGACGATTCACCTCCCTGTCTTCGGCCCCCCGGGAGTCACGACCTCAACATCCCCATCAGCGACTCCAACTCCTCGGCCAGCACCGGGTCGGTCCCACGTTTTTTCTCGATCTGGCGTACCGCGTAGAGGACCGTGGTATGGTCTTTCTTGCCGAACTGATGACCGATCTCGGGATAGGAGTGCCGGGTCAGACACTTGCAAAGATACATGGCAATCTGCCGCGGGTGACTGAAGAGCCGGCTGCGTTTGTCGGAACGCAGATCCGCAGGTCGGATTTTGTAATAAGAGGCCACGGTCTTCTGGATGCTTTCGATGGAGACGCTCTTCTGCTGGGTCCGGAGGATGCTCTGCAGGGCATCCTTGGCCAGGGACAGGGAGATCGGCTTGCCGGTCAGGGAGGCCAGCGCCGAGACCCGGATCAGCGCCCCTTCGAGTTCCCGCACGTTCGTGGGCACCATGTCCGCCAGATAGAAGGCGACATCGTCCGCCAGCTCCACGCGCTCCCGATCGGCCTTCTTCTTGAGGATCGCGACCCTGGTCTCGAGATCGGGGGCATGGATATCGGCCACCAGTCCCCAGCCGAAGCGGGAGCGCAGGCGCTCCTCCAGGTGTTCGATCTCCTTGGGAGAGCTGTCCGATGAGAGGATGATCTGCTTCTTCGCCTCGAAGAGGGCATTGAAGGTATGAAAAAATTCATCCTGGGTCGCCTTTTTGCCGGCAATGAACTGGATATCGTCCACCAGGAGGATGTCCACCGAGCGGAAATTCTCTTTGAAATCGAAGACCCGCTTGAACCGCAGCGAGTTGATCAACTGGGTCATGAATTTTTCGGAGGAGATATAGAGGACGCGCAGCTCCGGGTGGGTTTGCAGGATCCGATTGCCGATGGCATGGAGGATATGGGTTTTTCCCAGGCCGACGCCGCCGTGGACGAAGAGCGGATTGTAGGCAACCGACGGCGCCTCGGCGACACGCTCGGCCGCCGCATGGGCGAATTGATTGGAGCTGCCGACCACGAAGGATTCGAACGAATAGCGACCATCCAGGCCGTGGTCGGTAGCGAGCCGCTCCCGGGAGAATGCCCCCTCGGCGAGCAACCCGGGGGCCACTTCGGGGAACTCGGCGACCATCCCGAGATCCGAGAGGTCGGCCTCGGCGGACTCGGGGTCGACCCGACAGAGGAAGCGCACCGTGCGCCCCGCCTCCCGGCTCAGGCCCGCCTCCAGGAGAGGCGCCAGCTGCGCCTGGACGTACTCTGCCGAGAAACCGTTCGCCGCCAGGACGACCTGGCAATCGTCGGCGAGATCCCCCACGGGTTTCAGGGGTTTCAGCCAGGCGTCGTAGACATGCGGGGCCACCTGTTCGCGGACGGCCTCCAGGACCCGCCCCCACAGGCCGGATGCGACCGCTTCAGAGGCCATGGGACCCGCCCCCTCCCTGCGGTCCGAGGCGCCCTCTCCGCCGCCCCTTGCGGATCGCCTCGCCGCACCCTTCGTTCGGACCTTCGTTCGGAGACAGGAATTTCCCTAACCGCATGATGACGGCCACCCCCAAAGGCAGAGGACCCCAGAAAGCCTGCGCCCGGAGACCTCGCGGCGGGGGAGACGACCAGGAACCCACGCCCCCCGGCTCATGCCCGCAGCCGGCACCATCCGGAAAAGGCCCGGGAATCCCACCGCTGCCAAAAAACCCAACACGGACCACGACTAAAACATGATGGACACACCCCCAGCCCAACTTCCATTCTACCACAACGCCACGATTCCAGCAACGGCAACTCCCCTGCCGCCAATCGGGACCCGTCGTCGACTGGCGCCCCGGTGACCCCGGGCTTCTTTGCGCCGGATGGCTGTTTTCGAACGCAGGCGAGCGGAGAGGTCTTGACCCCACAGAGCGGATACGTGAATATTGAGCGTTTACGTCAGGGAGGCGGACCCTCGGAAAGGGGGTTCTCGTCGCGTTTTGTCATCGGTTGCCCCGGGTTTTCCCCGATTGACGGCGGCCGGGTCCGGAGAACGGCGGATCCCGGGGCCTCCCCGTGACCCGTTCGGGATCCTTTCGCAGACTCTTCAGGAAGAAGGTGAAGGCCGTGAAGCAGACTTTCCAACCCAGCAATATCCGACGCAAGCGTACCCACGGGTTTCGGGCCCGGATGTCGACCCGTGGCGGTCGCCTGACCCTCGCCCGGCGTCGGCAAAAGGGACGTCACCGCCTCTGCGTTTGACGCCGCACCTCGAAGCCTCCGAGCGTCGGCGGGGTCCTTCCCATGAGGTCGAAGAGAGACTCTGCAGACGTGGATGCCCCTTGCCGGGACCGATTGCCCCCCGCAGCCTGCCTTCGGATCCGGGGGGCCGCCTCCTCCCGCTCGGGTTTGGTTTCCCGTCTGCTCGCCCCTGCGCCTCGGCCCCGGCGGTGGTAAACCCGGAAGTCGGAGGTTCCCCTCCGGGGGGCCCGGTCGCCGTCGTTGCCGATCAGAGATTCGGTCAGAGATTCGGGAAATCGTCGCGCCTCAGAACCCCGCCCGAGTTCCGACGGGTCCTTTCCGCCGGTCGGAGGTGGTCGTCCGCCTTCTTCGTGCTGATCGCCCTGGGCCGCCCGACCTTCGGTCTCCGATTGGGGCTCACGGTCAGCCGCAAGGTCGGCCACGCGGTCACCCGCAATCGCATCAAGCGGGTGGTCAGGGAATCCTTTCGGCAGGGATTGGCTCCGGCCAAAGGCGAGAGACCGGAATCCGGCAACGGCTTCGATCTCGTCGTGATCGCCCGTCAGGGAGCGGGGAATGCAGGCAACACCGACCTCGTTCGGGATCTGGAACACTTGTGGCGACAGTTCGCGGCATGGGCGAAGAAAAACCGCCGGTAACAGGTCCGGCAGCTTTCCTCCTGGTGGCGATGATCCGCGCCTATCAGCGGTTCCTTTCGCCGCTTTTGCCGCCTCGCTGCCGTTTCTACCCGAGTTGCTCGGAATATGCCGCCGAGGCCATCGGCAGGCATGGCGCCGGCAAGGGAACCTGGCTTGCCCTGGTCAGACTGGTCAAGTGTCATCCCTTCCATCCGGGAGGCCTCGACCCGGTCCCCTGACCGACACCACCGAATTCAGAGGCGTCGCCGCGGGCGGCGCCGGTTTATCGTTGCGTACAACCTACTAGGAGCCCCCATGGATCGGCGTACCATCCTGGCCATCGTCCTCTCGTTCATCGTCCTGGTGGGATATCAGATCCTCGTCACGCTCTACTATTCCCCGGTCCCGACGTCAGAGAGTTCCGCGCCGCCGCCCGTCGCCACTGCCGCCACCGAGACGACCGGTGAAACGCCCGCATCGTCTCCCCCCGGCCCCAAACCCAAGGGAGCGGTCGCCGATGTCCAGGTCGGCAAGGGCGACTCGGGACCGGTGGTGAAGCTGGCCGGCGGCAGCCCCCCCTCGCCAACCCCCGGACAGACCACGACCGGTGCGGAGGAAAAGGTCATTCCCTTCCGGAACCACCTGGTACGCGGAGAAATCTCGCAGACGGGGGGACGCATCGTCGAACTTGATTTTCTCCAGTTTCTCGACAAACTCGGGAGCGAAGGCCAGCCCTTCCGTTTCCTCGACAAAAGTTCCGGCAACCGCTTCTTCGCGGAATCGGGTTTTCTCGGCAGCGCACGCGAAGAGACTCCCAACCGCGAGACCCCCTGGACGTGGCAAGGCTCCGGGACCCTGGAGGGAGGCGGAAGCCTCCTCCTGACGTGGGACAACGGCCAGGGACTCCTCTTCGAAAAACGCTACGAACTGACTGCGGATTCATACATGATCCGCGTCACTGACCGCGTCAGCAACCGCTCCGGCAAGAGCGTCGACCTCTACCACTTCGCCCAATATTCCCGGGTTCGCCCTCCGGCCAAGGAGGGTGGGGCCAGTTCCACCGACTATGAGGGCCCCATGGCCTACCTGGATGACAGCCGGATCCAGCACCCCTACGAGGCCCTGGTCGAGAAGGACGAATCCAACATGGCCACCAGCGGGTGGAATGCCTTCAGCGACCACTACTTCCTTGCCGCCCTGATCCCCGAACAGACCCAGTCTCCCAGAAAATACTATTTCGACTACGATGCCCCCGCGCACCGCGTGGGATACCTCTCCGACCAGATCACCCTGGAGACCGACAAAGTTCACGAGGCCACCACCCAATTGTTTATCGGTCCCAAGGAGTTGCGCAATCTGGAGGCGCAGGGCCTTTTCCTGGAACGGTCCATTGATTACGGATGGTTTCATTTTCTGGCCGTTCCCCTGGTCAAGATCCTCCTTTTCTTCTACGACTTCTTCCATAACTATGGGTTGGCCATCATCCTTCTCACGGTTGCGGTCAAGATCGTTTTCTTCCCGCTTGCAAATAAAAGCTATCGTTCGATGAACGAGATGAAAAAACTCCAACCGAAGATGGAGCAGCTTAAAAAGTTGTACGGTGATGACAAGCAAAGATTGAACCAGGAGATGATGAAGCTTTACCAAGCCAACAACGTCAATCCCCTGGGCGGCTGCTTTCCGATTCTGATCCAGATTCCCGTGTTCTTTGCCCTGTACCAGGTCCTGTTTCTCTCGGTGGAGATGCGCCACGCCCCGTTCATCCTCTGGATCGATGACCTGTCGTCCATGGACCCTTTCTATGTGCTGCCGTTGCTCATGGGGGTCTCGATGTTCATCCAGACCAAGATGAATCCAGCCCCGGCAGACCCCGTTCAGGCCAAGATCATGTTGTTTCTGCCGGTCGTCTTCACGGTCATGTTTTTCACCTTCCCTTCGGGGTTGGTCCTGTACTGGTTGGTCAACAACGTCCTTTCCATCCTGCAACAGGGTCTGATCATGAAAAGAAATCCATGAGTGGCCTCGCGATTCTGGCATTGGCGATCCCGCATGAGCTATCATCGACCAGGGAGCGTTGCAGACGACCGACGGGCCGGTCGGGGTCGCACTTTTTCGTGCGGCGGTCGGTCGTGACTGGGTGTGGGCACAGATCGGCGATGGAGTGAGCGGAATGGACAGAAGAGCCCTGGATGAGGCCCTCCTCAAGCACAACGGCTGGGCCCGGGGCCATACCAGCGGGATGAGGGCCTCTTTCGCGCATGGGGATCTCCGCGGTCTCGACCTCTCCTGGACGGACCTCAGGGATGCCGATTTCACCGAAGCAAACCTGACCGGCGCCAACCTCTCCGGCGCCGATCTCTCCCGGGCCACCTTCGCTGGGGCCTTTCTGAAGAACGCCTCCCTGCGCTGCGCCAATCTGGAGGGGGCCAACTTCAGCAACACCGACCTCCAGGGGACCGACCTCCGGGAGGCCATCATCAAGGACACTGATTTCTGGCGGGCCAACTTCCGCGGCTGTATCATCTCCCCCGAGGCACTCCACGCCGCCATGCAGTGTTCCCGGGGATGATCCCACCCTCGGGCGCAAGTGACGGTCGGTCGGAAGGATAGCGCAGGTTTACCGCTCTTCGCTCGGGATCGCTGGCGTAGCTCAACTGGCAGAGCAACGGATTTGTAATCCGTAGGTTCGGGGTTCGATTCCCCGCGCCAGCTCCAAACAATTCAAGCAGGAGTGAAATCCGGCAGACATCATCCGGTCTGGTTGGCCCTGGTTCCTGCGGGCTGTCATGGGGGCCGCGTCCCAAGGGGATTTCAAATTATATTAACCTAATGAAAGGATTCAACGAGCAACACAAGACTCCAGATGTTCTTTTCGGACAATTCAGACTTGAAAGCAGGCATCGGCGAACCGATCGGAACACCACCTTCAGCAATCGTCCAGAAGAGATAGGCATCTTTCTCGAGAACATAGTGACCGGCAAATGACAACCGCCCTGGTTGAACCGAAAGATTGATGGCATCCACACCATTGCCCTGCCCGGTAGTTCCATGGCAGCGCTCGCAGTGTTGTCTGTAAAGCAGACGACCATTTTCTGTTGAGTCAAACCCATTTTCAAGTGGATTCAAAGAAATTTGAGCGCTGTTGCAACTGCGTTTCTCAAGATAAATATCGCAGTAGTATTTATTGGCACCAGATTCATAAAACACATCCAGGCGCTTTTTTGTCAATCCGGTTTTGACAGATTTTACGGCGTCGTTATCGTTTGAATTTGCATGCTCATTATGTTTTTGTGAAGGAGCGACAGATTCTGATTCATTGCCGAAAGACTGGTGTTCCTTGAACCGGAAAAGTTCTGATTGTCGAGCAAAAAACCACAAAGCAAAAGCCATCCCACCCAACGCCACCATGGTCACGATCGCTTTCGCACCACTTCTCCTTGAGGCCCTGGGAGAGCGTCTCTTCGGAGATCCACTAACTGGGCCTTGAACAGGACGGTACTGGTTGTGAACTCGATGATCATTGGTCTGCTCCCTTGTTTCAAGCACAGCCCCCGCAAGTAGCGCCACAGGCTCACCAGGAGGAGTTCCAGAACCAGAAATTGCGGCCATCGATGCCGGAGGCAAATTCTTTCCGCCTACTGCCGTCTGTTCAAAAACCATCTCCACCATACGCTGGGGAGAGTCGGAAAACGGTTTGGAAAAAAAGTGGGAAGCACCCGCCTCCCTGGCCTTGACCCGGTTTTCATCGGACAAATTGCCGGAGAGGACCGCAATGTGTCCGCCGTACCCTTTCTCCCGCAGTACATAGATGGTGGGGATGCCATCCATGACTGGCATTTCCAGATCCATCACTACCAGATCCGGCAGCCAAGAGCTGGCAATGCCAATTCCGGCCTTGCCGTTCTCGGCGCAGCGGATTTCGTGCCCCGCCTCCAGCAGCGCCGTTTCAAACAACATCCGGAAATGCCAATCATCCTCAATTAGCAGAATCTTTTTTTTCATGTCTCAAACAGGCCTGTATAAAATGTTCACATTCACTTCATTGACTCCAGACGGCCTATTCAACGGTAGAATTGAGAATCGATTCTACCAGTTCCACCGGCGAGCCTTGATACGGTTTAGCGATGATATGCCTGGCTCCGGCCAGGTGTGCCTTTACGACGTTCCCGCCTCCCGGGTTACCGGTCATTACGACAATCTTGCCCGAATATCCCCCCCTCTTGATTTCCTTGATAGCCCTCACGCCATCCATGACTGGCATGTCGAGGTCCATGATCACCAGATCGGGATGCCAAGTCCGCACGAGAGAAACTCCTTTCTGACCGTTTTCGGCCACGTGCGTCTCATAACCCGCCTCGATCAACCGTGTCTCAAGGACGAGACAGAAATGGGGATCATCGTCCACGATCAAGATTTTTTTCATTGGCCGTTCTCCTCGTGAATTAAACTGATTACGAAATTTCCTTTTCAACAAGTATTTTTACGCGGCAAAACTCTCCTTTGGCATCCTCAATAAGTTCTGCCAAATGAGTCGAATTGCCCTCCCTACCCAATTGCTCAATCTTTTGGAAAAGGTCACCAAAAGCACTGGCCCCAATGGAGTAGCTTTGAGACTTGACTTTATGTGCATTGCGATAAATTCTCTCAAATTCTCCGACCCCCAACGCTGCCTCGACTTCACCAAGCGCCTCCAGACTCGATTGTAGATAGCGCCGCATCACCTCTTCATAGCGCCCCGGAACCGATTTCAACATTTGGCGCAGGTGCGCCTGCGCCGATGGATCCAACTCCCCCATCACCGACACAGGCTCCGGTGGAACCGATTCGGAATCCGACGCAGGCATACGAGGCCCTGTGACACCGTCACCCTCTGTAAGCTGCTCAGGCAGCCAAAGCAACAACGTCTTCTCGAGATCCTGCCATTTGAGCGGTTTAACCAGATAGCCGTCCATGCCCGCATCAAGACTCTTTTGCCTGTCACCGGGCATGGCCTGGGCGGTCATGGCAACAATAATGGGGCGTCTTCCTTCTTTTTGCTCAGATACGCGTGCGCGTATGCGGCGGGTGACTTCCAGTCCATCCATGTCCGGCAACTGAATGTCCATAAATATCAGATCATAGAACTCTTCTTCTGACTTTCTCAGGGCCTCCCGACCATTATCAACTGCCTCCGCTTCCACCCCGAATAGACGCAACATGCCCAGCGCCACTTCCTGATTCACATAAATATCGTCAACCACAAGAACACGCCCGGAAAATTGCTTCCTCGCGGAATCAATCGCCACATCGCTCCCGGAAGCCTCCCGGCTTTTCCCGGGCACCAACGCATGTAACAGATTTCTTTTGAATACAGGCTTGAACAAAACAGAAACACGCGGATCGAAGTTTGCTACTCCATCTCCCCTGAAAACACTGGAAGTCATTAGGATGATCCGGACGGGGGTAGCATCGTAAAGGGCAAACATTTGCTGGATCAGCCGCTCATACCCCGCTCGCCCGCGAAAAGAAACCCATTCGTCCACGATCAAAACACGGTACGGTACATGTTTATCCAGCGCGACCTTGATCCGCTCACAGGCCCTGTCACCATCGCGCACGCTATCAAATCTGGTCTTCCAAACCGTGAGGTATTGAAGCAGAGCCCTGCGATAAATTTCATTCCCGCCAACGACCAAAACAGGAAAACCTTCCAGTTCTGCCTCGATAGGATCGATCCCGTTGTCCACTCCCACCCGATCAAACGGAATGGAAACCGCGAAGGTGGATCCCTGGCCAACCCTGCTGATCAAGCGGATACTCCCCCCCATGGTTTCAATGATCCGCTTGGCGATGTTCAAACCCAGACCGGTGCCGCCAAAACGTCTGGTAATGTCAGCACCAGCCTGGACATAGGGATTGAACAATTGATCCTGAGTTTCTGGATCCACGCCAATACCGGTATCACTCACGAGGAACAGCAACACAACCCCATCCACTAATTCTGTGGCTGCATCAACCTCCACATTCAAATGGACGCTTCCATACTCGGTAAATTTTACAGAATTACTAAGTAAATTGAGAAGCGCCTGTTTGAGGCGGGTAACATCACCTTTCAAAATCTTCGGCGTGGCCGGATCTATAAAAAGAGACAATTCCAATCCTTTGCCAACGGCCTGCTCCATCGGAATCAGCATCAGGTCTTCCATGGTCCGATGCAGGTCGAACGCAACCTCTTCCAGGTGCAATTTTCCAGCCTCGATCTTTGAAAAATCCAGAATATCGTTGATGATGGAGAGTTGAAGCTCCGCCGACCCAAAGGCGACAGCCCAATAACGCCTCTGCTGCGAATCAAGCGCGGTTTCTCCCAGCAATTGCAGCATACCCAGCACACCATTCATCGGCGTGCGGACTTCATGGCTCATGCGAGCCAGAAACTCACTTTTGGCCTGGGAGGCCTGTTCCGCCACCCTGAGAGCGATCATGGCATCTTGAGCTTGTTGTATTTCCGTGATATCGCGCACAACGCCGACCATGCGAACAGCAACGTCTTGCGAATTGCGTATAACCAGACCTACTTCCTCGACAATACGATGCACTCCATCAGATCTGACTATACGGTGCCTCATTTTGTAAGTATTTTCAAGATGATCCAAAGATTTCTGCACCGCTTCTTCCACCTTATCGCGGTCATCCGGATGCACAAATCTCAAGAAAGCCTCATAGGTTGCTTCAAACGCATTTGGCTCTACGTCGAAGATCCGATAGATTTGCTCAGACCACGACAAAGTATTTTTTTCAATATTCCAATCCCAGTTACCCAAGTTGGCGATCTTCTGGGCCATGACAAGGCTCTGTTTGGCCTCCTCCAGAAGGCGGGTGCGTTCACGGACAAGCCCTTCAAGGTTGCACTGGTGAAGCCTCAACTCCAGGTGAGTCCGAACTCTGGCCTGGAGCGTTTCCGGCTGAATGGGCTTGCGAATATAATCCGCAGCCCCCAGGTCGAAACCTCGGACCTGATCTTGAACATCATCCCGAGAGGTGAGAAATATGATAGGTATGCCAAGCGTACGCCTATCCTCTTTTAACCGAACACACACTTCAAAACCATTGAGGCCTGGCATCACGACATCCAATAATATCAGGTCAACAGCACCACGTGAAGCAGCCTTAAGGCCTGCAACACCCGTTACCGCAACTTTCACATCGTAATTTTTTACAAGGTTCGCTCTGATAACATCTACAGAAACCGGGTCGTCATCAATTATGAGGATGACCTGTTTATTGGAAAGTGAGGGAGGGGGTGGTGGGTGTGTGGGGGG
>JADGCL010000033.1 GCA_015229005.1 Magnetococcales bacterium | reverse complement strand
CCCGGCGACGTCACAAAACTGAGGCGTCCACGCACACGGTCCCCGTCAACAACTCCGTCGCCCCCCCAGGCCGGAGACGGAGACACCTCAAGCCGAAGGCGGTGGCAAAAGCGCCATCTGCCGGGGAAGCGCCAACGCGGCCCTGGCGCTTTCGGGCAGACGCTCGTGCTCTCCCAGCTTGAAGAAACCGACCACCTCCTGCAGCGAGGCAGCCTCCGCCGACAGCTGATCGGCCTGTTCTGCCAGGGAGTTGGCCGAGGTCGCGCTCTCCTGAATGGTCTGGTCCAACTCCTGGATCGCGACATTGACCTGCGCGGAACCCTGACTTTGCTCCCGACTCGAGGCGGAAATCTCCTGGATCAGTTCCGCCGTTCTCTGGATATCGGGGACGAGCTTGTTGATGATGTTGCCGGCCTTCTGCGCGACCTCGACGCTGGAGGCGGAGAGATGACTGATCTCCCCGGCTGCCGACTGGCTCCTCTCGGCCAGTTTCCTCACCTCGGCGGCCACCACCGCGAAGCCTTTCCCATGCTCTCCGGCACGCGCCGCCTCGATGGCCGCATTCAAGGCCAGGAGATTGGTCTGCCGGGCAATCTCCTCGACGATGGAGATCTTGCCGGCGATCTCCCGCATCGCCTCGACCGCCTGCTGCACGGCCCTTCCCCCCTCCTCGGCATCACGAGCGGCCTGGCCGGCGATCTTCTCCGTCTGCAAGGCGTTGTCGGTGTTCTGCTGAATATTGGCCGTCATCTGCTCCATCGAGGCGGAGGTCTCCTCGACCGAGGCGGCCTGACGGGTGGCTCCCTGGGACAAGACCTGGGAGGTCTCGTTGACCGCCTGGCTCCCCGAGGCGACATTGTCGGCACTCTTCTGAATCTGCGAGACGACGCTATGAAGCTTCGCGGCCATGTCCCGCAGTCCTGTCAGAAGAAGCCCACAAAGTTCGTCGTTGGTGCAACGGGGGTTGATCCCCACCGTGAGATCCCCTTCGACCAGGCGACGGGTCACGTTCAACGCCAGTCCCAGGGGACCGATGATCCCCTTGGTGATGGAGATCGCCAGGAAAATCGCGAAGAGAACCGCCACCCCCGAGACCCCGAGCGCCAGATACTCCTGCTGCGAAGCGCGGTCCATTGCCTCGGAAAAAGCCGCAAGAACCTGCCCCTCTTCATCCTTCACGGCTTTATCCAGGATGGACACAATGACACCGGCGTCTTCCCGCAACTCTTTGGTTACCTCGATGATTTTCTGGTCGAGCCGGACAAAGTCCTCCACCGCTTTGCGGTATGTCGTCAAGTTGCCCCGGATGCTCTCCTTGGCCGCAGCCGGAATCGCCGACTTTTCGGCCTCATGAAGGAGCTTGTCAACAGACTTTCCCAGTTTTTGGATATAGCTGAGATCACCGCGGGCCAGATAATCCTTCTCGTGGCGGCGCGCCATGAGAAGATCCTGCCAGACGTCGGGAATATAATGCTCGGCGAGATGCCTCTCGATCAGACCAGCGGCCTCATTCAATCGATCACCGGTGGCCTTGCCGACGCTCCCGCCGCGCTTTCTCTCCTCGACAGCGGCGGCAAACGCCCCCTCGTAGGAATCAAGGGCTTCGGCCAAGACCTTCCTGAACGGCTCGCCAAGAGACGTATTGACCAACTCCTCACGGAATTCAGCCAGGGATGCATGATATCTCTCCAAGGACTCTGGACTTCCCTGAAGATCGAATTCCTTTTCGGCCCGCTGCATCCGAAGCAAATCCTCTCTCAGCATCGAGACATCGTAATCGGCCAGTTCCGATTCCAGGGCATGAACAACGCCCCGGAGCTTCCCCAACAGACCGGAGTTGTGATCCAGGCCCTTTTCCTCCCAGGCCGCCACCAACCCCAAGAAGGTATCGCGGTATTCCGCTGTCCGCCTGGTCACCTCTTCACCCGCCTTCGCATCTTCCACATCGCCGGCCTCGGCCGACAACCGCGCCAAGCGGGACTGGATCTCGATCATCTCCTCGACAAGAGTACGAAATTCCTGAACGACGGACATCTGCTTGCTGCCCAGAAAATCCGCCTCCAGCCGCCGCGACTCGAGAAGGAGCACTTCCGTCTTCTCCATCATCAGCAGTCTGGCCATGTTTCCCTCAAGAATATCCGTGAAAGAACCCTTGAGACCATCGACAGTGAAGAAATTAAGTACAACAATGCCGAGAAGAAAAACAACGACAATCGCAAAACTTCCGCCAAGTTTTGACCGGACCTTGATATCCAACACAGCCATATCCTTCCCCTTTTTCAGACATTCGAGACCATAAAACAAGAATTTTTATAGCTACCGAGAACCGTCAATCTGCCCTCGGGCAAGTTACATCGGAAAATTCCGATTCTCAACCCCGCATCGCTCCTGGCCCCCGGAGTTCCGTTCGTCCGCCCCGTTTCCCGCAAACGACGCTTCCGCCGGAAGGGTTGCGATCCCGCAGGATGGAGGCCCATGGCACCAAGGGGCCATCCCACGCCGGAGAAACGACTCGAAGGCCGTTGAATGGACCAGGCAAGCCGGTATAGCATGCCCGGGTATGGGTGGGGGACCAACGAATGGTAGGCCACCCGGCAACTCGCCCCCTTCCCCGCCGGCTGGTCGCAGCGGTGGCATGGTTGACCGGGGGCACGACACTTGTGGGGAGATGACCCTTATGAGAGTGGGTGTGGTCTACGCGGAGGCGACACGGCAAGTGGTCACGGAATTCGACGTGGCCGAGGGCACGACGGCGGCGGAGGCCATCCGGCGTTCCGGAATCCTGGGCAAGTTCCCGAGACTCGACCCGGATGGGGGCAAGATCGGCATATTCGGCAAGGTGGTGCCCCCGGAGCATCCCCTGAACGAGGGCGACAGGGTGGAGATCTACCGACCGGCCCTGGGCAAGCCCCCCAAGAAGAGCCGTGACAGCGGCGCCGAAGCTGCGGAACAAGGGAATGAAGAGGGTACCGCCGCCGAGACCGCCAAGCCTCTCTCCGCAAAGGAGAGGGCCATGGCCGCCAAGGCCAAGCTGGCCGCGAAAAAAGGGCACTGAAGGTAGCGGGGAACCCTACCGCGCCTCCGGGTTTCTGGCCAGCAGGTGGCGGGCCAGCACCGCGACCGAGAGCGAGATGAACAGCTCTCCCGAAAAGATGCTCGCCGTCACCTCCTGCCAGCTCAAACGCAGGATGCCCTCGACCTCGCCGTCGTGTTCCCCGCGCTCCCGGAACTCCGCCTCGGTCACCGCCACCTCGAAGAGATGCGGCAGCACCGGGTAGCGGGGCATGAAACAGAGGGGCATCAAGGGTCGGAAGCGTTCCAACTCCGGGATCCGGATCCCTGTCTCTTCCGCCAACTCGCGGCGCGCCGTCTCCCGGGTCGTCTCCCCCTCCATGGCCCCTCCCCCGGGGAGTTCCCAGGTCGCCTCGCTGAGGAGCGGTCGCCTGACCCGGGCCAGGACCACCGACTCCCCCGCAACGATCGGCAAAACCGCAACCTGGAGTTGGCGACACTCCACGGAGAAGTGCCCCCCCCGGTCGTTCACCTCGAACCAGGGAGTGCTGACCACCGGTCGGACAGGGACAAGCCCTTCACAAGCGGGCCGGTGCAGCCGGGGATCGTCGAGGGAAGTGCCCATGGGTCACCGCGTGAGAAAGGTTCGACCGGAACGGACGCGCTGGCGCCAGTACTCCAGGAGATCGGCCATCGTCGTCGCGAAGGGGATGACCGGCTCCCAACCGGTATGAGCCTTGAACCGACGGGTATCGGGCAGTTGCAGATCGGCATCCAGGGGTCGGAGCCTCTCGGGATCGGTCCGGACCTCGATTCCCCGAACAGTGGCCAGCCCCAGGAGATGGTCGAGCATCTCCCCGATCGTACACGAGAAAGTGCCGCCGATGTTGTAGACCGCCCCCGGGACCGGCGCGACCGTGACCAGCAGAAAATAGGCCCGGACCGCATCCCGCACATCCGCCCAGGTCCGCAGCGAGTCGAGATTGCCGGTCTTGATGACCGGCGGAATCCGACCAGCCTCGATCATGGCAATCTGCTTGGCGAAGGTGGACTCGGCGAAGATGTCGCCGCGACGGGGACCGGTATGGGTGAACATGCGGGTGATGACACACTTCTGGCCATACGCCTCGGCATGGAAGCGCCCGAGGAGATCGGTCCCCACCTTGGAGATGGCGTAGGGGGAGGCGGGATGGAAGGGGGTCCCTTCGTGGATGGGCAACAGCTCCCGGCCAACCCGACCGAAGACCTCGGAAGAGGAGCAGACGTGGATGACCGGGTCGATACCCGGGGTAAGGCGCAGGGCCTCCAGAAGGTTCTCGGTGCCGATGATGTTGGTCGCCAGCGTCTGGACAGGTGCGGTGAAACTGTCGGTGGGATAACTCTGGGCAGCCAGATGAAAGACGTAATCCGGTCGGGCAATGGCCACGGCACGAGCAAGAGAAAAAGAGTCCGTGAGATCCGCCGCCAAGAAGTGGAGACGATCCTTCCGGTTGGCCCGTTCCAGAAGATGTTCGACATTGTCCAGGGGACTGCGCCAGCGACAGAGTCCGAAGATTTCCCAGTCGGTCTCGGCCAGAAGATAATCCGCCAGATGCGACCCCACCATGCCGGTGATGCCGGTGATCAGTGCCCTCGGGGATGACATGACCGAACCTCCTTCAAAAGACGACAACCGACTGGGTAACCGTTCAGGGGGGGCATAAACCAAGAATATCATCTCTTGTTATTTCAGGGGCTTCGCCCCCGAACCCCCACTGAGGGGGCAGGCGGAGCCTCCCCCTCAGACTCCCCCAACCACTCCTGATATTATCTTTTGTCAATTTCATTTGGCGCACAACTAGGACATGGGCGCGTAGTAGATGATCTGCGACCCCAGCATGTCGAACCGAAAAGGGACCATGAGCAGCTTGTGCAGTTTCGACTTGAACCTGGCCTGGTGCGAAAGCGGCACATAGAACAGCATGAATCCGCCGCCACCGGCGCCGCACACCTTGCCCCCCAAGGCCCCGGCAGCCTTGGCAGCGGCATAGAACTCGTCAAGCTGGGCATTGGAAACCCGGCTCGTCAGCCCGCGCTTGACCTGCCACGCCTCGTCCAGCAGGCGACCGAAATCGTCCAGTTGCGCCACCGGACCATTGAGGATCTCCAGGGCCCGGTCCACATACCCGGAGGTGGCCTCCAGTTGCCGGCGGTTCTCCTCGATCCGTTCCACCTGCTCGGCGGCGATATCCGAGGAAAACCGCTGAAAGCCGGTAAAATAAAGCAGAAGATTCTGCTGCAGAAGGTCCCGCCTCTCCTGGGATAAGGGTACAGGCAGCACCTGGATCTCCCCGGATCCGGCCACGAAATCGATCCGGTTCAGCCCGCCGAAGGCCGCAGCGGTCTGATCCTGGGAACCGACATTCTCCCCGATCAACTCCTGTTCGACATGCAGCGCGTCGTAGAGGAGCTGCCGCTTGGTGATCATCTTCCCCTGCAGGGCGTTGAGCGCCAGCAACAGCCCCACGGTGAACGAGGAGCTGGAACCGATCCCCGACATCGCCGGGACATCCGAGGTGTGGGTCACCTCGACCCCCCGATCCACCCCCATGTGGTTCAGGCACTCGCGGACAGAGGGGTGGCGGATCTCATGGATATGGAAGGTCTCCTCCCGTTCGGTGTAGCGGATGAGGAAACGATAGTCGAAAAACGGTGGGAAATAGCGACAGGTGATGAAACAGTATTTGTTGATGGTGGTACTCAACACCTTGCCGCCGTGGGCCAGATAATGACCGGGAAAATCGGTCCCCCCGCCGAAGAAAGAGATGCGAAAGGGGGTTCGGGTGATGACCAAGAGCTGCCTCCGCCGCCTGTTTCCGATCCTGGGACCGGCAATTCACGATACCCGGTACAAGTCCGGGGGAGCTGAAGCAAGGTTGATGCCGACCTCTCCCCGGAGGAGGATCACCCGCCTCTCGGCACGGGCTCCTTCGACCCGGCCCCAACAGACCGGGATCCGTGTCGCAAAACGAACCCCGACCGGAAGGAAGCGGGCGAAAATGGGTTGCCAAACGACACGCTCTTCCGCACCATACGCGCTGCGCATCCAAACCCGCCCAAGGAACCGAACAGGGAGGTCACCATGGCCGAGGTCACAGCCCGCGTCAAGTCGATCGAGGGAATGCAGCTTCTGGGAGAGTCCGGTTCCGGCCATGCCCTGGTCATGGACGCAGCACCCGAGGTCGGAGGCCGGAACATGGGAATCCGCCCCATGGAACTCCTCCTGATAGGACTGGGGGGATGCGCATCCATCGATGTCCTGACGATCCTGCGCAAAGGCCGACACGAGGTTCGGGATTGCGTCGCCACCATCAAGGGCATCCGGGCGGAGAGCGAGCCCAAGGTCTTCGTCAGGATCGACCTCCACTTCACCGTGACCGGCAACGACATCCCCTCACAGGCCGTGGAGAGGGCCATCCGTCTCTCCGAGGAAAAATACTGCTCGGCCTCGGCGATGCTGGGAAAGACCGCCAAAATCGTCACCAGTTTCGACATCGTCTCCCCCAACACCACAGGAGCCGCCTGACCCATGAAAGTGAAGCTGGCCTCTCTCCCGAAGGGGATCCTCACGATCGCCCTGGTCGCGCTCCTGTTCGCGCTCGCCCCTGCGGCCTTTGCCGCCGACCCGGTCGCCGGCACCGACTACGACGTGATCCAGCCGCCGGTCCCGAGGCTCGCCGACCGGCCCGAGATCGTCGAGATCTTCAATTTCAAGTGTCCCCACTGTCGGGACCTCCACCCGACGATGGTCGAATGGGCAAAGAGCCGTGCGGATCGCTATCTCGTCTCCGCCATGCCCATCCACTGGGGAGAACAGACCGACCTGCCCGCCCGGGCCTTTTTCGCCGCAGGCTTCATGGGCAAGGGTGAAGAGATGCGCCAGGCCATCTTCGCCGCCCATTTCGATCGGCAGGCCGACATCGAGAACATGGCCGACCTCCTCTTTCTGGTCGAAGATCTGGGTCTGGACCAGAAAAAGTTTTCCGCAGCAATGGAGTCGTTCGGGGTCACCGCCAAGGCCACCCAGGCGATGACCCTCGCCAAGGCCTTCGGCGTCACCGGCACCCCGCTCCTGGTGGTCAACGGCAAGTACCGCGTCAGCTTGACCCACGCCAAGGGCGACCCCAAACGCCTGGTGGCAATCGCGGATTTTCTGGCCACCCGGTGAGGCTCCTGGTCCTGATCAAGGAGGTCCCCGACCCGGATGCACCACTCACCTTTCTGCCGGATCGGGGTCTGGATACGACGGGGGAAGGACGGGTTCTCAGCCCCCTCGATGCCGTCGCCCTGGAAGGGGCCATCCGTTGGCGCGAGGCCGGCGCGATCGTTGAAGTCGTCGCGATCACCGTCGGACCAGCCTCCTGGTCCGGGACGCTCCGCACCGCCCTGGCCCTGGGCGCCGATCGCGCCTTCCACCTCCTGATCGACCCGCCCCCCGAACCGCTGACAGTGGCCCGCTGCCTCGCCGCCTGGATCCGTTCGCAGGAGGGTTCGCAGGAGGGTGCGACAAACGGCCTCGACCTCGTAATCGCCGGTCGCCAGTCCCCCGACGGCGATCAGGGCATGACCGGCCCGATGCTCGCGGGTCTTCTCGGCTGGAGCCAGGCCACCCGGGTCATCTCCTGGCAGTTGGCGGAGGCGAACCGGGAGTTGGAGGTGGTTCGCGAGGTCGAAGACGGGGAGGAGCGGGTGTCGCTGCCCCTGCCGGCGGTGGTCACGGTCGATCCGCGCCTGTGCGAACCGCGATACGCAAGCCTTCCCGCCATCTTCAAAGCCAGGCAGAAGCCGCTCGCGACCGTTGCCGCCGAGACCCTGGGCATCGACCTCCAGGGCAAGCTCACCGTCATCGCCACCACCGAACCGCCGCAGCGCCCCCCGACAGTCAGATTGGCCTCGGTGGCGGAGTTGGCCGCATATATTCGCGCAGAGTTGGCCCGTCCATGAAAGTCCTGCTCCTGGCCCCGTGTCGGGGGGGCGCCCTCACCCCCGCCTCCCGGCGGACCCTGGGCGCCGCCCGCAAGCTGGGACCAGTCTCCCTCCTGCCGGTCGGCGAGGGCTGGCAACAGGCCGGGGCTGCGGCACGCCACCTGGCGGGCATCGCCGCGGTACTGCTGCCGGAACCCACCACCGGGGAGGCCCTCCCCCCGGAGGAACTGGCGGCGCTGGTGACCACATTGGCGCACAGCTTTTCTCATATCCTCGCCCCCGACACCACCCTGGGACAGGAGGTCATGGCACGGGCCGCGGCGATCTGCGACAGGGGAGCCATCTCCGGGGTCACGGCGATCCTGGCGGCGGACACCTTCCAGCGCCCGGCCCATGCCGGACGGGCGTGGGTCACCCTCCGGGCCCGGGAATGGCCCCTCTTTCTGACCGTGCGCCAGACCGCCTTCCCCGAAGAGACTCCCGACCCCTCGGGAGAGGAGGCCCCGATCATCGCACTTGGCCCCGTCCCCCGGCTCGGGCTCTCCCGGCGCCTGGAACTCACCCCGCGCCACCAGGAGGGGCGCCCCCCCCTGGAGGCGGCCTCGGTAGTAGTCGGCGGCGGCGGCGGATTCATCGCCGGCGGCAATCTGGAACCGGTCGAGGCCCTGGCGAACTGCCTCGGAGGCGCGGTCGCAGTCACCCGCGCGGTCGTCGAGGCAGGCCTCGCCCCGGGCGACTGGCAGGTCGGTCAGACCGGGCGGGTGATCGCCCCCCGCCTCTATGTGGCGCTCGGCATCTCCGGTTCTTTCCAACACCTGGCGGGGATCAAGGAGGCCGGTCGAATCGCCGCCATCAACCACGACCCGGGCGCCCCCATCCTGAGCGCCGCCGACTGGGGCCTGGTGGCGGACATGTACCGGGCGATACCGGAATTGATCGCCCTGCTTCAGGTCGCCGCCGACCAGGGAGAGGTCCGGGAGGCGAACTCCTGCCAGGAGAGAGCCAATGCCTCCAGCGAGGTCGCAAGCCCCAGCGCCTGCCGCGAAAAGGCGGCGTCGACCACCTCCGTCAGGGATGCCTCTTCCGCAGCCGACGACTCCCCCCGGGCGATCACCTGACGGAGAAGCCCAGGCGTGACCGCAGCATCGTTGAGATTCCCGAGAATTTCCTGCAACACCTTGAGACTCCTGGTGAAATCGGCCATTGTCGGGACCGGGAAGAGGGCCGCGAAGAATTCGGTGGCATAGCGCAATTTCTTGCACTCGATCCGCAACCGGTGCCTCTCCTCGTCGCTCATGGTGGCGAGCGTGCGGCCCAGCTCCAGAACCCGCCGGTGGTGTTTCTCCAAGACCTCGGAGGCCATCGGCACCGCCGCCAACTCCAGGCGCGAAACCCGGGCCGGCGACAGTTCCCCGGTGCGCCATCCCCGCTCCTTGGTCCAATGGTCCAGCCCCTGACGGAGCGCCAGAAAACGCGCCGAATCGAGCAGTTGCCGAACCCGCAGATAGGCCTCCCGGCGAAAGAGCTGCACCAGCTTCAGGAGACGCCTCTCGTGAATCACCAGACCGCTCCAGCGAATCAACTCCGGCATCCCTTCATCCAGGAATACGTCGATTTCCCGGGCAGGGCCGAGTTCCCCGGCGGCCCATTTCATCTCGGCACTCCAGTGACCGGTCCGCTTCCGCGAGACCGTCCCCCGAAAGATGACCATCGCCGAGCGCAGCCGCCGCAGCACCACCCGGACCTGGTGAACCCCCTCATGGTCCTCACCTTCGTAGGCAATCGACTCCCAGCGGTTGAGGAGGGCAAGATTGCCCAGAAGGATTTTGCCGAAGATCTCCTCGGCGGTCAGCCCCGGATGAAGTTTGACGGCCTTGTCGGCCTTGGATTCCGCCATAGGATCTCTCCCTTCGTCCAGCAGGGGATGGGGGTCATGCCCTTCGGTCACGGGACCGGTCCGGCGGCAGACTATACCACATCCCTGGCAGGCTCCGCCTTGGCGCACGATTTGCGTGAAACGGGCGACGCAGATTGAAAAAGGTGTCTGGCCCGGGTCGTGGTCCGGAACAACCCCCAGGAGAACCGATATGTCCAGAAAGAAATCCGCGACGGACGACAACGTTTCGATTCCCCAGCCGGCCATCGACGAGATCGTCCTGGGAGAGGGCCACAAAAAGGCCCAGGCCGCCTCCCGTCCCAAACGCGGTCGGATTCGGGGCTCCTCCCAGCCGCGTTTGGGAAAGCTGCGCCAAAAGGCCTACGTCGAGGCCATGACCCCACTCCATATCGAACTGCTCAAGGTGCAGAGTTGGGTCAAGGCCAACGGGCTCAGGGTGGTCGCCTTGTTCGAGGGGCGTGACGCCTCCGGCAAAGGTGGGACGATCAAACGTTTCATCGAACATCTCAATCCTCGCGGCTGTCGGGTCGTCGCCCTCGACAAACCCACCGAACGCGAGCGCTTCCAATGGTATTTTCAGCGCTACGTCTCCAACCTGCCAAGCGCCGGGGAAATCTGTTTCTTCGATCGCAGCTGGTACAATCGCGCCGGCGTCGAAAGGGTGATGAAATTCTGTTCCGAAGAGGAGGTCCGCCAGTTCCTGCGCTTCGTTCCGGAATTCGAACGAACCCTGGTCCTCTCGGGAATCATCCTCTTCAAATTCTACTTTTCGGTCAGCAAGGAAGAGCAGCTCCGAAGGTTCAACAACCGGGCCGTCGATCCCCTCAAGCAATGGAAATTGAGCCCCGTCGACAAAGAGTCCCAGGACAAGTGGGACGACTACACCCTGGCCAAGGAGGACATGTTTTTCTATTCGTCGACACCGGAAGCTCCCTGGACAATCGTCAAATCGGACGACAAAAAACGGGCCAGGGTCAACAGCATCCTCTATTTTCTCAGCCGCCTCGATTATACCGGGAAAAATACGCAGGGCCTGGAGTACGACCCGAGAATCATCCGTACCGTCCAGGAAGAGATCGGCATCGACTGAGCCCTGGGACCTCAAGGGACTCGTCATCCGCATACGCGACCGAGGGAACCGGCTTACGCAAAACGGTCCGGTCGAAGGCACGGACGTTCACCGGGCACCCGACTCCGGCTCCCGTCCTTTCCAGTACCCGGGACGACGACGAAGATGCATCACCGCGAGTACGCGCACCTGATCCACATCAGGCACGAACATGACGGCGAAAGGAAACTTCCGCAATAGGCATCGACGGACTGTTCCGGCATGAAGGGAGAACAGGTCCGGGGCGGAGCAGATCCGCTTCATACAGCCGTCCATCTCGGCAAGCAACAAACCACCCAACCCCGGTTGACGCTGCTCATACCAAACGACCGCTGCCTCCAACTCGGTCGCCGCTTCCGGGTGCAGCTCAAGACGGGGCACGGAGCCGCCCGGCGATACGTTCTCTCGCCTCTGTCCAGGAGATGCAGGCGACCTGGCCCGATTGGAGTTCGCCCAAACGACGCTGGAGTTCCTCCTGCCAGAGAGCCTCCGCTTCCGGGTCGTTCTCTCCTTCGAGACTCAAAAGCAGCTGTCGGGCAATCAGGGCACGATCCCGGATGGGCAGGGTCAGTGCCTGCTCCATGACCAATTCCGCGGTGCTGACCATTGGTTCCTCCCGTTCATCGGACGTAGCGTTCGTTCACCGAAAGGAAATATCACAACCAAAGGCCTCGCCTTTGGCATCCATCAGAAGGAACCACGCCCCTCCTGGACCTCCCGACAGACCCGGAAAAGCCCCCATCCGGTCCCTTCGGATTGTCTCCGGGCACATTGGCATAATATTCGTTCCCATACCAGTCCGACACCCACTCCCGCACCGTCAACCTTCAGGGGATGATTCCGGCACCGGGATTGTCTATGATGGGGTGGCACGTGCGCGGGGCGACCTCCCTCCCCGGGGTCTCCGGACCGTGGGCGTGGGTTCCCCCCGACCAGGCCGATGTGCCGGACCACCGCCACCGCCGGCGGATATCCTTTGGAGCGAGATCTCATGGCGAAACTTCCGTTGAAGCACATCCAATCCATCGTCGGTGCGCAGCTGCACGAGGGAGGCAAGGGGGCGACCAAGGAAGGCCCGGGAAGCGCACCGCCGCTCGTGGTCACCGTCTCCCGCTCCTTCGGGGCCGGCGGAACCGACATCGCCGCCATGCTGGCCGAGCGCCTCGGGGTCTTCCTCTATGATCGGGAACTCCTCAAGGCCATCGTCAAGGAGACCAAGGCGGACAAACACCTCCTCGAACGCCTCGACGAACGGGCAACCTCGTTCCTCGACGACATCGTCCTCTCCTTCTTTTCCAAGAAAAGCACGAGCAAGGATAATTTCTACCGCTACATGGTCAAGGTCATCCTGGGGATCAGCCACAGCGGCGGCGTGATCGTCGGTCGCGGAGCGCACCTGGTCATCCCCAAGGACCGGAAGGCCTTTCGCCTCCGCCTCGAGGCCTCCCTGGAGGCGGCAACCAATCGGGTGGCCAAGCGCCTCGATATCAAGAAACGCAAGGCCCGCGAACTCGTCCTGGAGCAGAATCTCCAGCGCGAACAGTTCATCACCGACATCCTGGAGCGCTATCCAACCGACCGGCGCGAACACGACCTCACCATCAATACCGACGGCTTCACCCCGGAACAGGTGGTCAATATCGTTGTCTGCGCCATGAAACAGGCCGGTTTCGAGGTCCCGAAAAAGTGACCGCCATAACGACCGATCGGGGAGAGTGAGCCTCCATGGCCCGGGATCTCCTCCTCTTGCGTCATGCCAAATCGGACTGGGACACAGGGACGGGTACCGACTTCGGACGCCCCCTCGCCCCTCGCGGCCTCCGCGATGCCCCGCGGATGGGCGACTGGATCAGAGAAAACGGTCTCGTTCCGGATCGGCTCGTCTCCTCCCCCGCCCTCAGGGCCAGGCAGACGACCGAGTTGGTCGCCAAGGCGGCGGGCTTCGGCCAGGAGATCCTTTGGGCTCCAGGAATCTATGCCGCCGACGTGGGCGATCTCCTCCAGATCCTGGCCTCCCTCCCCGGACAGGGCCTGCGTACCCTGCTGGTGGGACACAATCCCGGATTGGAACATCTCCTCGCCTTCCTGACCACCCCGCCCGACAGAGATCGGTTGGAGATTCACGCACTCAAGACCGCCACCCTGGCTCAGATCGGCCTGCCCGATTCCTGGGACGACCTCCCCCGGGGATGCGGTCGCCTGATTCGCATCCAGTATCCCCGGGAGCTGGCTTGAGCGAACATCTCCCCGGTTCAAGGAAATGATATGGAACGCGCCCTGGAATACCTCGTCGCCCACCGCGAAGAACACCTGGAACGCCTGATCGACTATCTGCGGATCCCTACCATCTCCGGGGATGCCACCAACGGCCCGGTGATGGCGCGGGGGGCTGACTTCACCGCCGCCTGGCTCCGATCGGCGGGGCTGGAGGAGGTGAATATCCACCAGACCCCGGGTTTCCCCCTGGTGACCGCCGCCTGGCGCCGGGCCGCCGGCCAGCCGACGGTTCTCATCTACGGGCACTACGACGTGCAACCGGTGGACCCCCTCTCCGAGTGGCACCAGGACCCGTTCCAACCCCACATCCGCGACGGACGCCTGATCGCCCGGGGGGCGACCGACGACAAGGGTCAGATCGCCATGCACATGCTCGGCGTGGAATCGATCCTCCGCACCCGGGGAAGCCTGCCGGTCAACGTCGTCTTTCTCATCGACGGCGAAGAGGAGATGGGCAGCCCCAACCTCCTCCCCTTCCTGAAGGACCACCGTGAGTTGCTCCGGGCCGACCTCGGCCTGGTCTCCGACTCTTCCATGTGGGACCTCGGCAAGCCGGCGATCACCGTCGGCCTGCGGGGACTGGTCACCCTCGAGATGACCCTGACGGGACCCAATCGCGACCTCCACTCCGGCACCTTCGGCGGCACCGTCGACAACCCCCTGGAGGTGATGGCCCGGCTCCTCGCGTCGGTCAAGGGGAGCGACGGTCGGGTGCGGATCCCCGGCTTCTACGACGCCGTGCGGGAATTGACCCCGGAGGAGCGCCGCGACCTGGAGGCGATCCCCCTGAACGAGGCCGACTTCTACGCCGATCTCGGAGTGAGTCAGGGATTCGGCGAAATCGACCGCCCACTGCTGGAGCGCGTCTGGTGTCGGCCCACCTTCGAGATCAACGGCCTCTGGGGCGGCTACAACAGCGCCGGCTTCAAGACGGTCCTGCCTTCCCAGGCGCACGCCAAGTTTTCCATGCGCCTGGTCCCGGATCAGGATCCCGAAGCCATCATCGCCGCCGCCATCCGTTTCTTCACCGAGGCCGCCCCGCCGACGGTGAACCTCTCGATCCGGGCCCTGCCGGGCGGCGGCTCCGGCATCGTCGTCCCCTCGGAACTCCCGGCCATCGCTGCCGCCCGACAGGCGCTCACCGAGGCCTTCCACACCCCGCCCCTCCTCATCCGCGAGGGCGGCTCCATCCCGGTCGTGGCCCAGATGCGGCAGTTCCTGGGGATCCACACCCTCCTGATCGGCTTCGGCCTGCCGGACGCCAGGACCCATTCACCCAACGAAAACCTCCACCTCCCCACCTTCTGGAGCGGCACCGAGGCCCTGGTGCGCATCCTTCATCACCTGGCATCCTGAAAACACTCCGAAGACCCGGCGGCGGGACCCGTCGCCGGGAGTTGGCCCGCCACCTCCCATCCTCAACCCGCCACCTCACCCAACATCAACCGGCCATCGCCTCCACATCCGCAAGGACCACCGCCGCATGCCCGGAGGCCTTGACCTTGGGGTAGAGCTTGAGGATCCTCCCGTCAGCCCCGACCAGA
This sequence comes from Magnetococcales bacterium, assembly GCA_015229005.1. GTDB lineage: Bacteria > Pseudomonadota > Magnetococcia > Magnetococcales > JADGCL01 > JADGCL01. The sequence continues at coordinate 17,963 of JADGCL010000033.1, read as the reverse complement.
AAGGTGGTCCGGACGATCCCCATCGAAGCCTTGCCGCAATGGATCTTCTCCTGCCACACCCCCAGGGCCGAAGTGGCCTCACCGTCACCGTCACTCAACAACGGAAACGAGAGCCCCTGCTTGTCGCAAAAGCGCTCGTGGGAGGCCACCGAATCCCGGGAAAGACCGACCACCTGCCAACCCAGGGCGTGGAATCGCCCGAGCAACCCCTGAAACTCCCGGGCCTCGGTGGTGCATCCCGGAGTGGCATCCTTGGGATAGCAATACAGGACCATCCCCTTGACCCCGCTCCACGCCGGCAGGGGCTTCGACTCCCCACTCTGATCCGGCAACGTGATGGGTGGAACCAACTCTCCGACCGTCAGTGTCATGGACCCTTCGCCTCCTCGCGATCACTCTTCGCCCACAATTCGCCCGAACACACCCAGGATCTTCTTCAACCGCTTCTCGTGTACCTGCTCGATCGCCGTCGCCAGGGAGAACCACCGCCGTTCACGGAAAGACTCCAGCCACGAATCGGCAACCGTATGAACCTCCATGGCATAGACGGCGACGGTGCAGGTTCCCCCCCATTTGGCGTACTGGTAGGAGCCCAAAAGCCGCCCGCCGACCGTTCCCCGAACCCCGGCCTCCTCCCAGGCCTCCTTGGCTGCGGATTCCACGGGCGTCAGCCCTTTGTCGACAATCCCCTTGGGAATGATCCAATGGCTGCCCTTGCGGGAGGTGATCAGAAGAACCTCGACCCCGCCCCCCGCCTGACGACGGAAGGGAACCACCCCGGATTGCTTGAAATAAAAGGCAGGAGGATCCCCCATGCACCATCCTTCCATGAACTCTAGCAGCCCGTTGAAAAAGTCCATCCATGGACTTTTTCAACCCGGGAAGGCAAAACGCGGTTTTGCCTTCCCTCACAAATTCAACGGGTTACACCGTTCCGTTGAATTTGGCCGGCCATCCTTGGCCGGCGCAGCCCGTTTATCAACGGGCTGCTAGCAGACGCTACGCCGATCCCATCCGCCCCCCAACGTCGGCAATGCGGAGATCCTTGATCAAAAACTGCGGCGATTGCCGCCCCTGGAAGGAGTTGAGCCCCAACGTCCCGGCAAGGTCAACCCCCCGATAAGCCCGCCGCAACCCCTCACCCAGGGGCCCCGGAAACACTCCGAAGGCAATGGCCTCGATGCTCGTCCCGTCCCGAGGATCCCGCAATACGCACTTGAGGTGACGCTCCTTGAGTACCCTGGCGGACTCGACCGCCATATCCTCCAGGACAAAAACCGGTTCAGGATTCCCCCGCCCGAAGGGACGCAACCGGTCAAGCCCCTCGAACAGACCCGGCCCCACCTCCCGGAGCGGAAGAGCTGCATCGACCGCCAGAAAAGGCCGAAAAACCTCGGGATCATTCCCCTCCCGAACGGCCTGATCGAAGGCCAGGGCGAAGTCGTCGACCACCTCCGCTCGCAACGTGACCCCGGCCGCCACCTTGTGCCCCCCAAACCGCTGCAAATAACCCGAGCATGCCTGAATCGCCGCCAGGAGATCGACTCCGGGAATCGACCGCCCCGAGCCCCGAACCGATTCCCCTCCATCCAGACCGATCACCACCGTCGGGCGGTGATAGCGCTCCGCCAGGCGCGAGGCAATGATCCCCACCACCCCCGGATGCCAGTCCCTCCCGGCCACCACCAGGCCCCGGCGCAACTCGGCCAACCCCTCCGACTCGATCCGGGCCACGGCCTCCCCAAGGATCCGCTCCTCGATCTGCCGACGCTCCTTGTTGGACTGCTCCAGTATCGCCGCTATCGCCTCGGCCTCGGCCTGGTCATCGGTGGCCAACAGCGACCAACCAAGGTCCCCCTGGCCCAACCGACCACCGGCATTGATCCGGGGCGCCAGATGAAAACCGACCTGTCCCACACTCAAACCACCATCCAGCCGGAGACCACGCATCAGCGCCACCAGCCCCGGGTGGCGCGAGCGGAGCGCCTGCCGCAACCCGACCGCAACCAAATGCCGGTTCATCCCCGTCAGCGGCGCCACATCGGCAATCGTCCCCAGGGCTACCAGATCCAGCAAACCCTTCAGATCCGGCTCGCGACGACCCGCCAGAAACCAACCCCGATTCCTAAGCTCCCGGTTCAGTGCCATCAGGAGATAGAAGGCAACCCCGACACCCGCCAATTCCTTGTGCGGGAAACCATCCCCCGACTGATTGGGATTGACCACCGCCACTGCTTTCGGGGCCTCGCCAATCCCCTGGTGATGGTCGGTCACGATGACATCCACCCCCAGCCCGGCGGCGACTTCCAGGGATTCACCCGCCGTGGTCCCGCAATCCACCGTCACGATCAGCCGCACACCTTCGGCGGCCAGCAATGCCATCGCTTGCGGATTGGGGCCGTAACCCTCGGTCAACCGGTCGGGGATGTAGACCCTGAGCTTGCGATCAAGGGCTCGAAAATAGCGCACCAGCAGGGCCGTCGAGGTCGCCCCATCCACATCATAATCGCCGAAGACCGCAACCGACTCCCCACCTTCCAGGGCCGCCGCCAAGCGCCCCACCGCCGCCTCCATCCCGCCCAGACCCAGCGGATCGACCAACCTCCCCAATCCCGGCGACAGAAAGGCCGACGCCGCCGCTGCCGTCTCCAGACGGCGCGAGGCCAGCAGCGGCGCAAACAGGGGAGGAAGCCCCAATTCCCCGGCCAAAAGCTCGTGCCCGTGCTCCGGAAGACCACGAAAACGCCAGAGGCGACCAGTCACCGAACAGGGGGCGCACGCGCTCATTTTGCCATCGGCGAAACCAGGGAAAGGCTCACAAACAAAGGAACGCGGGAGGACTGCGACTGACGGACTACGCCAGCCCGCTCTCGATGCGGATCAGGCGGGGGGGCTCGCTGACGGGATCCAGAGCGGCAATCTGCACCAGGGCATCCCGAACCTGCCTCTCCGTCGTCTCATGGGTAACCATCACCAGCGGCACGGCGCTCTCCTGCGAACGCCCCTTCTGGTGAATGGCATCAATGGAAATACCAAAACGGGCCAACACCTCCGTGAGTTGCGCCAGAACTCCGGGGCGGTCCCTCACCTCAAGCCGGATATAATACTCGCCACTCTGCTCCCGAGAGTCCCGCACCGGCAGCGGTACAAGGTGCTGCGGCAGGATCGAAAGTGTCGGGACCCGCCCCCGGGCCCCGGAGCGGCGGTTGCGCCCGATCTCCACCAGATCGGCCACCACTGCGCTGGCCGTCGGTCGCTCACCCGCGCCGCGACCATAGTACATCGTGGTCCCGGAGAAATCCCCCTCGATGAAAACGGCGTTGAAAACCCCCTCGACCGTCGCCACCATACTCGCATCGGCGACCAGGACCGGACGCACCCCCAGCTCGATCTCATCCCCGGAACGCCGCGCCACCGCCAACAGCTTGATGCGGTATCCCATCTCCGTGGCCCAGGCAATGTCAACATCGGAGATGTGGCGGATCCCCTCGACCGTGACCCGCTCGAAGTCCAATGGCGTCCCGAAGGCGAGAGAGGCAAGAATCGTCAGCTTGTGAGCCGCGTCGATGCCATCCACGTCGAAGGAGGGGTCGGCCTCGGCAAATCCCAGCCTCTGCGCCTCCCCGAGGATCGTTGCGAAGGGAAGCCCCTTCTCCCGCATCTCCGTGAGAATATAATTGCAGGTTCCGTTCAGGATGCCGTAGACCTGCTGGATACGGTTGGCCGCCAAGCTCTCCTTCAGCGCCTTGATCACCGGAACGGCGCCAGCGACCGCCGCCTCGAAACCAAGCTCCACCCCGGAACGAAGCGCCTCCGCGATCAGCCCCTCCCCGCGCTGCGCCAGAAGGGCCTTGTTGGCCGTCACCACCGGCTTGCCGTTCCGCAATGCCCGCAGGACCAGGGAACCGGCAGGCTCCAGCCCGCCCATCACCTCGACCACCACATCAATATCGTCGCCGTCAACCACCTTCCAGGCATCGTCGGTCACCTCGATCCCCGCAAGATCGAGCCCACGATCCCCCTGCGGATCCAACGTCGCAATCCGCACCAGACGAAAACGGACCCCGGTCCGCTGGGCCAAGAGTTCGCCGTTAGTCAACAACAACCGCACGGTCCCCGTCCCCACCGTCCCGAACCCAAGCACCCCTATGCGCAGCTCCTCCACCAAAGACCCACCCCCCTTCTTTCCCAACCGCCCCGCCCAACCGCCCCGCCCAATCGCCCCGCTCCCAACCCGCTCAATCCGACGCCACATCGCCTCCCGCGTTCAAAAACTTGCGAATGCTGCGAATGGCCTGCCGCGTCCGGTGACGATTCTCGATCAGGGCGATGCGGACAAAGTCGTCCCCCATCTGCCCGAAACCGACCCCGGGACTGACCGCCACCTTCGCCTCCTTGATCAGGAGCTTGGAAAACTCCAGAGAACCCAGGCCCCGGAACTCCTCGGGGATCCGCGCCCAGACGAACATCGACGCCTTGGGAGGCTCGATCACCCAGCCCGCACGACCCAACCCCTCCAGCAACACGTCCCGCCGCAGCCGATACCGCTCCCGGATCTCCTCGACACAATCCTGCGGCCCGTTCAACGCCACCGTCGCCGCAATCTGCAACGGCTGGAATATCCCGTAATCCAGATAGGACTTGATCTTGGAAAGGGCGCCCACCAGGCGGCGATTCCCCACCGCAAATCCAACCCGCCAGCCCGGCATGTTGTAGGTCTTGGAGAGCGAATAGAACTCGACCACCCGCGACTTCGCCCCGGGTATCTGCAGCATGCTGGGGGCCCGGTAGCCGTCGAAGCAGATCTCCGCGTAAGCGATGTCCGAGATCACCAGCAGATTGTGTTCCTCGGCAAAATCATAAACCCTCTGGTAAAAATCCAGATCGACCACCTGGGCAGTCGGATTGGAGGGAAAATTGATCACCAACACGCTCGGCCGGGGCCAAGTGTTGCGCATCGCCCGGGTCAACTCTTCGAAAAAGTCGATACCCGGACCGATCGGGACATGGCTGATATCCGCCCCTGCCAGCACAAAGGCATAGACATGGATCGGATAGGTCGGGTTCGGCACCATGACCATCAACCCGGGATTGGCCATGGCCAACGCCAAGTGCGACAGCCCCTCCTTGGAACCGATGCTCACGATCGCCTCGGTCTCCGGATCCAGATCCACGTCGAAACGGCGCTTGTAGTAGGCACAGACGGCCTTCCGCAATCCGCCAATGCCCCGACTCACGGAGTACCGGTGATTCCTCCCCTCCTGGGCCACCTCGCAAAGGCGGTCGACAATGTGCTGGGGAGTGGCCTGGTCAGGATTTCCCATGCCAAAATCGATGATATCCTCCCCCCGGAGCCGGGCATTGTGCTTCAGCTCGTTGACGACGGCGAAAACATAGGGAGGCAGCCGGGCAATGCGATGAAACTCTTCCATGAATGTCCCAGGATTCACTGAAAAGGAGTGAGAAACAGCTCAAGGGGGATGAATCTACGGAGGAGAAGCGCTCGAAGTCAAGCGATCCCAGCGAAGGGGCGGCCCATGGGGGGGGCCGGGACGACCCCATGAAGCGCCAGGGGGGGCCGGATCACCCCCCCATGCCTCTGCCAGGCGCCCCGCCGGGCACTACTCGCCGGGAAAAAACCCGAAGGGACCGCAGCACACCCTGCTGATCAACGCGGCTTGGCGTAGACGGCACCCTTCTCGAAGGTCTCCGAAGAGAGGGTCACCCGGTAGGACTGGCTTGCCTCCTTGCGGGTGTACTCCGAAGCATGGTTGCTCGCCTCGATGGTCTTCTGATCGAACATCCTCGGGGTAGCCTCGGCACTCGCCTTGATCTTCTGCAAAACGATCTCCCCAGGACGCGCCGCCTGGCCAGTGGTGTTTTCAATCCCGGTCACACTCATTGCGCACACCCTCTCGAATTGGGCCGACTCCGACCTGTCGCGCCGGATCGGCACCGATAGAAGGTCCCCTTGCCTGCCATTCTCCTCCGCCCCTCAGGTCCGCACGAGGGAAAAACGCCACCAGGAGAGAATATCAAAAAAATATCCCATGAAAAATCCGCACGCACGAAAAAAAAAAATCGGGGGCGCCGCGAGGGCGCCCCCGAAAAAACCGCATCAGACGATGAGAGCCACGATGAGAAGAGCCACGATATTCGCGATCTTGATCATCGGGTTCACCGCCGGACCAGCCGTATCCTTGTAGGGATCGCCCACGGTATCACCGGTGACCGCCGCCTTGTGCGCGTCCGAGCCCTTGCCACCGAAGTTGCCGTTCTCGATATACTTCTTGGCATTGTCCCAGGCACCGCCACCGGTCGTCATCGAGATGGCCACGAAGATACCCGTGACGATGGTCCCCATCAGCATGCCACCCAGGGCCTGAGGCCCCAAAATCACCCCGACCAGGATGGGCGCCAACACCGGCAACAGCGACGGCGTGACCATCTCACGGATCGCCGCGATGGTCAGCATGTCAACCGCCTTGCCATAATCGGGCTTGGCGGTCCCCTCCATGATGCCGGGGATCTCCTTGAACTGACGACGCACCTCCACCACCACGCTCCCGGCAGCCCTGCCGACCGCCTCCATGCCCATCGCCGCAAACAGATAGGGCAGAAGACCGCCAATGAAGAGACCGATGATCACCAGGTGGTTCGAAAGATCGAAGACCTCATGGGCATTGCCGGTGGCCTTGCCCAGCTCGTGGGTGTAGTCGGCGAAGAGCACCAGCGCCGCCAGACCGGCGGAACCGATGGCGTAGCCCTTGGTCACCGCCTTGGTGGTATTGCCGACCGCATCCAGAGGATCGGTGATGTCACGGATCGCCGAGGGCAGCCCCGCCATCTCCGCGATGCCACCGGCGTTGTCGGTGATCGGACCATAGGCGTCGAGCGCCACGATGATGCCGGTCATCGACAGCATCGAGGTCGCAGCGACGGCAATACCGTAGAGCCCCGCGAGATCGTGGGAAGCCCAGATCGCCACACAGACCGCCAGCACCGGCGCCGCCGTCGCCTTCATGGAAACACCCAGGCCGGCGATGACATTCGTCCCATGCCCGGTCTGGGAAGCCTTGGCGATATCACGCACCGGCGCAAACTCGGTCGAGGTGTAGTACTCGGTGATCACCACCAGAGCCCCGGTCAGGGCCAGGCCGATCAGCGCCGCCCCGTACAACATCCCGGTCGTGACCGGAATCTGCGCACCACCCGAAAGGACCGTCAGCGGATTGCCCGTCATGAACTTCACGGTCACCGGGTAGAAAGCGACCGCCGAGAAGACGGCCGAGGCAACCACCCCCTTGTAGAGGGCCGTCATGATCTTCTCGCCCTCTTTCGCCTTCACGAAATAAACACCGAGGATGGAACCGATGATGGAGACACCGCCCAACGCCACCGGATAAATCACCGCATTGCCAAAGGCCGGCATCAACAGGGCCCCCAGCAGGATGGCCGCGACCACCGTCACCGCATAGGTCTCGAAAAGATCGGCCGCCATACCGGCACAGTCGCCGACGTTGTCGCCGACGTTGTCGGCGATCACCGCCGGGTTACGCGGATCGTCCTCGGGAATCCCCGCCTCGACCTTCCCCACCAGGTCCGCACCCACATCGGCCCCCTTGGTGAAGATACCTCCGCCCAGCCGGGCGAAGATCGAGATCAGAGAGCCGCCGAAGGCCAGACCAACCAGCGGGCTCAGCTTCTCGGACATGCTCCCATGGCCCGTCTTGAGCAGGAAGATGAGGAAACCGACCACACCCACCAACCCCAGACCCACCACCAGCATCCCGGTCACCGCGCCGCCACGGAAGGCGACGTTCAGCGCCTCGTTCAGCCCGCCCTTGGCCGCCTCGGCGGTCCGGACGTTGGCCTTCACCGAGATGCTCATGCCGAAAAAGCCGGCAAGCCCGGACAGCGCCGCGCCGATGGCAAAACCCACCGCCGAGGCCGTCGTCGGCAGGGCAAACGCCATCAGGATGAACAGCACGCCACCAACATAGGCAATGGTCGTGTACTGGCGCTTCATGTAGGCCATCGCGCCCTCTTCCACCGCCGCCGCGATCGCCCGCATCTTGTCGTCGCCGTCAGGCAGACTCAAAATCCACTGCCGGTTTTTGAACGCCCACATGATCGCCGCCGCTCCACACAGCAAGGCGAAAATGAGCCCGTTACTGAACTCGCTCTGCATAACCCAACCCTTTCTCTCTCTCGAGGATGACCTGTGACTACCCCACCAAACGACTCACCCAGCACCGGCGCCCAGGCCGTTGCCGGAAAAACGAAAATCAACCCAAAATCCGGCACAACGCCGCGAACACCTTGTCCATCTTCTCCATCCCATCCACCGCCTTGAAGGTCCCGCCTCCCCGATAGAACTCGATCACCGGAGCCGTCTGCTTGTGGTACACCGACAGACGATTGCGAACCGTCTCTTCGTTGTCGTCCGCCCGGCGAGTCAACTCCCCGCCACACTTGTCGCAAGCGCCTGCCTTCTTCGGCTTCTTGTGGGTATCGTGATACCCCTCGCCACACTTGGCACAGGTGCTCCGCCCGGTGATCCGCGCCACCAAGGCCTCGGTATCGGCGGTGATATCGATAACATGATCGATCTTCAGCGAGCGACTCTTCAACATCTCCGCCAGCGATTCCGCCTGCGCGACCGTGCGCGGGAAACCATCCAGAATGAACCCCTTCGCGCAATCCGCCTCGGTGATCCGATCCGCAATGATCCCCACCACTATCTCGTCGCTGACCAGCCCGCCGCTCTCCATCGCCGCCTTGGCCTTCAGCCCGACCGGGCTCCCCGCCTTTACCGCCGCCCGGAGCATATCCCCGGTCGACAGCTGCGGTATGCCATACTTCACCGCAAGCTCACGAGCCTGCGTCCCCTTCCCGGCCCCGGGAGGACCCATCAGCACAACATTCATCTTTTCCGACTCCCCGCTCCCTTGTCGCCAATCCCCAGGCCTCACGACCCGACCAACCTGCAAGGCCACACACGCACCTGCCGCCCTTCACTAATGCCGCCCGGGCGCTACCCCACCGCCACTGGCGCTCGCTCCGCCATCGCAAGCTCTCCACCTTCCCCGCGATAGCGACCAAGAACCGCCACCCAGCGATGCGCCAACCCGTCCGGGGGAGACTTCACCCCCCACAACCAATCCAGGATGTCCGGATCGGACCTCTCCAAAAACTCGAGAACCGACCGACACGACTCCCCATCGAGGGTCGCCAGTTCGGCGTCCAGGAATCGCTGAAAAATGCGTTCGGTCTCCGCCATGGAACGGCGGGAGGCCCGATAGGCCACCCGCTTGCGCTCCGTCTCCAGCCCGGCGCACACCACCCCTCACCCCCAGCCTTCACTCGCCATCAAACCGCACCCATCTAGGATCGCAAATATCCAACATTCGCAAATCCTCACCCCCAGCCTTCACTCGCCATCAAACCGCACCAGCTTCGACTCCATATCCCGGTCCCGGGTCGTATGCTCACCCCAGGGCGGACGGCCATAGTACAACGCCTCCTCGGCACGCACACCGACAAAACGTGCGGAATGGAAATTGGTCTTGCGAAAATCCGCTCCCCTGAGATCGCTCCGGTCAAAGACGGCCCCCTCCAGATCCGATTCCCGAAGCACCGCCCCAGCCAAATCCGAATCCGTAAAATCAACCCCGGCCAGACAGGAGGAGAGCAACTGCCCCCGAGCAAACTCCACATGTTTCAGCAAACAATCCCGTAAATCACACAAAAAAAAGCTCGCACCGATCAGCTTTGCCCCGGAAAAATCACACCCCTCAAACCGGCACTTCTGGAAGAAACCAAGTTCGAGGTTCGCCCCGGTGAACCCGACCCCTTCGAACCTCGCCTCCTGAACATGGACCCCCAGCATATTGCTCCCGGCAAACGACCCCCCCCGTAACCGGGAGCCCGAGAGATTGGCCCCGGACAGGTCCACCCCGTCCAAGGCCAACCCCTCCCACTCCTGAAAACTCAGATCGGCATCCCGCAGCCCGGCCCCACCGCTACCGAACTCGGCCAGCAGCTCCTGCACCTCCGTCACTCGCCTCAACACTGGGATGCCTCTCCCTCACCAACCCGACATCACGCACCATCAAGGCCGGAAAAGATTGATGACCTTCTTCATGTCATAGTCCGGATGACCACCGAGCTTCTGTACCAGGCCCGCCATCTTCTCATCCAGGGTCGGCTTCCCCTCCTCCTTATACAACAGCCCCATCGGCGCCTTGCCGTTGGGACGACGTGCGAGGGCCATCGCCGCACCAATATCGGTCACGTCATGACCGGCTGGGATCTCCTCCACCAGGTCCCGATAAAACTCGATCGTATCGATCTTGTTGAACGAAGGACACTGCGAGAAGATGTTGACGTAGCTGAACCCCTTGTGTTCCAGCGCCTGCTTGATCAAATCCGCACAAATCTTCGGCTTGCCGGCAAAGGCCTGGGCCACGAAAGTCGCCCCATAGGTCAACATATAGAGACAGGGGTTCATCGGCTCATCCGGACCACCATAGGGGGTCGTGTAGGCCTTCAACTCCGGGCGCGAGGTCGGAGAATACTGCCCCTTCGTCAGACCATAGATCCCGTTATCGTAGAGGATGTAGGTCAGGTTGACGTTTTTGCGCGCCATGTGCGGCATATGCCCGCCACCGATGGAGAAACCATCCCCATCGCCACCGGTGACCACAACCGCCAGGTCCGGACGCGCCAACTGCACCCCGGTCGCCACCGCCCCGGCACGACCGTGCAGCGTGTGCATCTTGTACGACTTCACGAAGTACGGCGTCCGCGACGAACAACCGATCCCCGAGACATTGACGAGACACGTCGGATCCACCCCGGCATCCGCCAGGGCCCGATAGAGGCCGTTGAGAATACCATGGTGGCCACACCCCGGACACCACACCACCGGCACTTCCGACTTGTAATCCTTGAACGGCATTTGAACCTTGTTGAGCGCGGCGGTAGACATCAGATCACCTCCTTGACCTTCTGGACGATTTGCGCCGGGGTGAACGGCAACCCTCCACAGATGGCGTAAGGTATCGGTTTGATGCTGGTCTCGGCACGGATGAAGTGCGACAACTGCCCCTGAAAGTTGACCTCGGGAACCAGGATCTTTTTGCAGGTTGCGGCAAAGGCCTCGTATTGAGCAACCGGCATCGGCCACATCAGCTTGGGATAGAATCCCTTGACCTTGATCCCCTCTTCACGCAACCGCATGACCGCCTCGCGAACCACACCGATCGTGCTGCCCCAGGTGATGATCCCGATATCCGCCGCACCGCTGCCGTCAACTTCGACCGGGGCGTACTGATCCACGACCGTCTTGATCTTGCCGAAACGCTTCCGCGCCTGCAACTCGTGGTTCTCGGCGGTGTATTTCGGAGCCCCGGTCTCCCCGTGCTCCAGGCCTGTGGCGACGTGCATACCTCCGGGCGTCCCGGGGTCGGCCATGGGGGAGATCAGATCATCGGTCATCACATAGCGCTTGTACTCGCCCTGGCCATCCCACCGCTTGCGATGAACGATCTTGTAGCTCGAAGGATCCGGCGCCGGAATCGTCTGCGTCGAGAAGGCCAGCGAGCCATCGCTCATCAGGAGAACCGGACACTGATACTGCTCGGCCAGGTTCAGGGCGTCGACCGCCATGTCCACACAATCCTTCACATTCTCCACCGAGAGAACGATCCTCGGGGCATCCCCATGGCCACCATGAATCGCCAAAAACAAATCCGACTGCTCATGCTTCGTCGGCAGCCCGGTCGAAGGACCTCCCCGCTGCACGTCCACCACCATGACCGGGACCTCGCTCATGGCGGACATGCCCAGCATCTCGCTCATCAGGGCAAGCCCTGGCCCGGAGGTCGCCGTCATCGACCGCTTGCCGGCGTAGGATGCGCCCAGCACCTGCGAGATCGAGGCGATTTCATCCTCCGCCTGGACCAGCGTTCCTCCAAACTTGGGAATGTGCGTCGCCACATACTTGGCGATTTCCGTCGCCGGGGTGATCGGGTAGGCCGAAAAAAAGTCCAGCTTGCCGATCAACGACCCCATCCCCACCGCATCATTGCCCGAAATCACGATCACATCCTTCGGAGGCTTCGGGTCGGCCACACGCCAGGTGTCGGTCTTCTTGATCCCCTGCGCCAGCGACTTCCCCTTGGCGAACGCCGCCAGGTTGGCATCCAACACCTCCTGCCCCTTCTTGCCGAACTTCTTGCTCAACACCTCGGAAAGCGTCTCCTCGCTGATATTGAACAATACAGACAAGGCCCCCAGAGCCACCATGTTCTTCGAGCGTGCGCTCTTCAGTTCCTTGGCAGCCGCCGTCATCGGAATCGGATAGGCGTGAACACCGGCAGGGATCGCATCCGGTTCGAAATCACCACCAGGATAGTCGTAGACGAACGCCGTCCCCGGTCGCAACAGATGCTTGTTCATCTCATACGCCTCCCCATTGAAGGCGCAAAAGACATCGAACGTATCACCCTGATTGTAGATATGATCCGGGCTCGTCCGCACCTGATACATGGCATAACCGCCCTTGATCTCGGCAGGAAAGGTCTTGAAGGTATACACCTCCAAACCCGCCCTGGCACAGGCCGCAGCGATAAAATCCCCGGATGAGATGACGCCCTCCCCACCCTCACCACCAACGCGGATGATCAAATCGTTTTTGGTCATCTACTATCCCCTTGCCCGCTTCCCTTTTGGTTGGACACCCCAGCCACCCGCACCGGACGTTTCGCCGACTCACACGGAGCGAACACCCCCCGGGGGTTCACCCCGACATCACCCCTGTTCAAGCCTTCGCGAACAACCCCCTGCCGACGGGCCGGCAAAACCCGCCGGCAGGGGACGGTTTTCCTGCTTCCTTACATACCGCGGAATCCCGGGAAGAACCCCTCCTCCCCAGGATCCCGGATCAACCCTCCTCAGGACATCGCCTTCTTGCAGATCCGCCCCATCTCCGCGGGCGACTTGGCGATGTGGACCCCCGCCTCCTCCAGCGCCGCAAACTTCTCGGCAGCCGTCCCCTTGCCCCCGGAGATGATCGCCCCGGCGTGACCCATCCGCTTGCCCTTGGGCGCCGTCGCCCCGGCGATGAAACCAACCACGGGCTTGGTCATGTTCTTCTTGATCCAGGCCGCTGCCTCTTCTTCCGCCGTGCCACCGATCTCGCCGATCATCACCACCGCCTCGGTCTGCGGATCCGCCTGGAACAGGGAGAGACAGTCGATAAAATTGGTCCCGTTGACCGGATCACCACCCAGACCCACACAGGTGCTCTGCCCAAGGCCGACCGCCGTCGTCTGCGCCACCGCCTCGTAGGTCAGCGTCCCCGAGCGGGAGACCACGCCGACCCGCCCAGGCTGGTGGATATGACCAGGCATGATCCCGATCTTGCACGCCCCCGGGGTGATCACCCCAGGGCAGTTCGGCCCCACCAGACGCGTCCGCCGACCGGCGAGATAACGCTTGACCAGGACCATATCCAGGACCGGAATCCCCTCGGTGATGCAGACCACGATATCCAGGTCCGCCGCCGCCGCTTCCATGATCGCATCGGCCGCAAACGGAGGCGGCACGTAGATCACCGAGGCGTTCGCGCCGGTCGCCGCCTTGGCCTCGGCCACCGTGTTGAACACCGGCAGATTCAAGTGTTGCTCCCCACCCTTGCCCGGCGTCACCCCGCCGACCATCCGGGTCCCGTAGGCGATCGCCTGCTCCGAATGGAAGGTGCCGTTGGCCCCGGTGAATCCCTGACAAATTACCTTGGTATCCTTGTCAACCAGAATGCTCATGGCTCAAGCTCCCTTGATCGAGGCAACGACCTTCGTGGCCGCGTCATCCAGATCGTCAGCAGTGATGATCGGCAAGCCCGATTCCTTCAAGATCTTCTTGCCCAGATCCACATTGGTCCCTTCCAGCCGGACCACCAAAGGCACCTTGATCCCGACCTCTTTCGCCGCCGCAACCACGCCATTGGCGATCACGTCGCAGCGCATGATGCCGCCGAAAATATTGACCAGAACCGCCTTCACCTTCGGGTCCGAGACGATCAGCTTGAACGCCGCCGTCACCCGCTCGGTCGTCGCCCCGCCGCCAACATCCAGGAAATTGGCCGGGCTGCTCCCCTTGAGCTGGATGATGTCCATGGTCGCCATGGCCAAACCCGCGCCATTGACCATGCAACCGATGGCCCCGTCCAGGGCGATATAGTTCAGCTCATGCTTGGAGGCCTCGACCTCCTTGGGGTTCTCCTCATCGAAATCCCGCAGCTCTTCCAAATCTTTGTGCCGGAAGAGGCTGTTGCCATCGAAATTCATCTTCGCATCGAGCGCCATCACCTCGCCGTCGGCGGTCACCACCAGCGGGTTGATCTCGGCCAAGGATGCGTCGGTCGCCATGAAGGCCTTGTACAGAGCCGTCATGAACTTCACCGCCTTGCCCACCTGCTTGCCCTGAAGACCCAGGCCATAGGCCAGATTCCGGGCCTGAAACTGGGCGAAACCCACCGCCGGATCCACCGCCTCCTTCAGAATTTTCTCCGGAGTCCGCGCCGCGACCTCCTCGATCTCCATGCCCCCTTCCGTCGAGGCCATCATCGTCACCCGCGAACTTCCCCGATCAATCACCATCCCCAGGTAAAGCTCCCGAGCGATCTTGCACCCTTCCTCGACATAGACCCGCTTGACCTCCTTACCGGCCGGCCCGGTCTGCTTGGTCACCAGGGTCATCCCCAGCATCCGCTTGGCCTCGGAGACCACCTCGGCGACACTCTTCACCACCTTGACCCCGCCGCCCTTGCCACGACCGCCAGCGTGGATCTGCGCCTTGACCACAAAAACCTCCGACCCCAACTCCTTGGCCGCCATCTCCGCCTCGGACGGGGTGTAGGCCACACGACCATTGGGCACTTTCACCCCAAAGCGGGCCAAAATCTCCTTTGCCTGATACTCATGGATATTCATGGGATATTCTCACTCCCTCCGAAAAGAAGAGGCCCCATGGCGGTCGGCGACTGACTCCTCCAACCGGCCCGGGAACCCGAACTGAACCCGATCTGAGCCCAACTTGTACCCAATCCCGCACCCAATCCCGCACCCAATCCCGCACCCAATCCCGCACCCAATCCTCTACCGGAAAATCCCGACTCTCGGCACCCCCGGCGACGACCCCGGTGCAACCCACCAGAGCCGGGTCGGCAGACTAACATCTTTCCGCCGCCGTTCCAATGCCGCGCCAGAGACCATCACATATTCAACCCTGTGCCATACACCTGCCGCCGAGGACGAAGGCCGCCGCTCCTCCCCCCTGCGAAACCGCACTTCCACTCACCCTCCCGGAAGCGACTCAGTCGGAGTTCCGGCAAGATCCGCAAGGATGGCACCCGCGAGTTCGACCCGATACCGCTTCACCTCCTCACCGCACAGGGCCGAGTGAATTGCCTTCGACTGGTACTTGGCCAACTGGACATTGAATACCGGCCTGAGATCACCCTCCTGGCGATAAACATCCAACAAATCGTTCAGGTGGTTCACCAGCACGGCGACCGATCCGACCCGCGAAAAGCGGACGAACTCGGTCAAAAACAAGATCTTCGCAAGTTCCACCCGCCCGACAGCCGCCATCGTGGCAACCAGCGACCTGAGCAGCGCCACCCCCCTCTCGCCCTGCCAGACCGGTTGCCGGGAGAGATTCAAGGCCTGATCCAGCTCACCTCCGGCCAGATTCTCCCGCAACAGCCGCGCAACCTCCGGATCCAGGGGATGATCCAGATGCAACAGGCGAAGATACCGCTCCAGGACCACCTCCGGGATGACCAGCGACCGCTCTTCGTCGCCGTGAACAACGTGACCGGTCACCCCTTCCGCCACCAACCGACCAGCCAGAGACACCACCTCCGCCTTTTGCAAACCCTCGGCAGGAAGAACCGCCTCGTAGCGCGCCCGCTCCTCCCATCCGGGGGTGAACAGCGGAGAAAGCAGAAGCTCCTGTTCGTATTCGGGCAGTTGCGCAACCCGCTGACTCCCCAGCGCCAGCAAAGGATCACCCGCCCCCTGTGCCCCGGTCATGGCCTCGACCATCCCGATCGTCAACTCGCGCGGGCGGCCCAGTTCGGCCCGCAGCACCACCATGACCCTGTCATCCATCGGCACTCACCACCCCCGCCTTCCGGCTGCACACCAAAAAAACACCGGCGGTCGTCGACCGTCGGTGTCAGGTACTCAGGGCATCGCGACCACCCGCGCCCATCCTTGCGAAACCGTTCCCCCCCAGACGGCCTTTCTCCTTAGCTGGATGCCAACTCAGCCTCCAGATCCGCATTCTTGATCCCGGCCATCTCCTGAAGCAGCCGCCAGTTGGCGAGTCGACCCGCCTGGGAAGCCAGCAGCGTCGGGCTTGGGTTGCCATCCTTGTCAAACTGCTTGGAAAAACGACCCTCCTCACGCGCGAAGGTAACGAAATTCACCTTCTGCGAGCCCCCCTTGACCTTCACATGGTGCCAGTCGCGGTTGATCGAGGGATTGCCCTGAAGCGACAAGCGCGATGCCAGGGTCGGCCCCCCCATGGGATCGTAGACCATCAAGGGAAACGCCCGACACTCGACCGCACGGACCGCCCGATGCGCCGACTGGTCATCGGCCACCTGATGCTCCGGCTGGCAGGTGGTGTAGACGTTGATCAGCGCCGGCCCATCGTAGGCCAGCGCCCGCTCGAGCGCCCGATAAAAATGATTGACCATCGGCCCGACCGTCTGCACCACGAAGGTATTGGGGTGCATCATGGCGATGTTGCCCAACTCCTTCCGGTGTTCGGTCTTGCCGGGAACGACCTTGCCATGGGTCGCCAGCTTGGCGTTCTGCCCCATGAAGGTGGCCGTCGAACTCTGACCCCCGGTATTGGAATAGACCTGGGTATCCATGCAGAATGCCTTGATGTTCAGGCCCGAAGAGAACATCCGCGAAAGCGCCTGGAAACCGATGTCCAACATCGAGCCGTCACCGCCGAAGGCCCAGACGATGTGATCGCGCCTCCCCGTCTGGTTCCAGAACTCCCGAACCCCCATCGCCACCGTCGGGGCATTCTCGAAGAGGGAGTTCATCCAGGGCACACGATACGGGGAGAAGGGATAGGTCGAACCGTAGACAGTGCTGCACCCGGTCGCGGCGACGATCCCATACTTCTGCCCCACCATCGCCTCGGTCGCCGTCAGCAACTGCCGGATCACCGAAACCTCGCCGCACCCCATGCAGGACCCGCCACCGCCGACATACTGATTCGCCGACTCCTTCAGCATGTTGTCCACGACCAGACGGGGATTGATGTACGCGGTCGGAGTCTCCTTCGTCCGCTTGTACATGTCCCACAGCTTGAAAAAGGTCGGAAGATTTTCCGGGGTCTTCTTGATCATCTTGAGGGCCTGGTGCTCGCCACAAACCACCACGCACTCACCACACCCCTTGCACTTGGTCGGATCCACAAAGATGCCGAACCACCCTCCCGGAGGAGAGGTCGGATCCGCCTCGTGCTTCTTCTGGTAGACCTTCCAATACTTGGCCGTTTGCACCAGTTGGCTCTGCACCATCTCCTTCTCGGCCTGATCCGCGATCTGCGCCAGAGCTGCGTTCAAGCCCGCCTGCGGAATCACCCGTCCCCAAATGGCGGAATCAGGACAGGTCTGCACACACTCCATGCAACCTACACAATTCTCCGCGATGTATTCCGGCAAGTCCGGGGCAATGTAGGAGAAATCCCGATAGGAACCGGAGGCTGCAGGGACCACCGCACAAGCCACGAACGGATCGCACGGCTGCTCCGAACCGGCCCCGGCGTTGTAGGCCTCGACGACCTCCCGTCCCCGCTTCTCGTTGTACCAGGTGGGAGTGGCCTCCTTGTAGATTTTGGCGCGTTGCTCGCTCATAGATCCTCTC
>JADGCL010000032.1 GCA_015229005.1 Magnetococcales bacterium | reverse complement strand
ATACCGTCGCCGTGAACCGGCTCACCCCATTGCGGCGGGCCAACAAGACCAACTTGCCGAACAGAAACATTCCGATCTTCTTCCCCTGCCACTCATCCCGAACGACCAGGGCCACCTCGGCCCGGTTCCTGACCGACTCCAGAAAATAGCCGCCGAAAGCGATGATCTCTTCGCGATGTTCCGCCACCGGAATC
This sequence comes from Magnetococcales bacterium, assembly GCA_015229005.1. Taxonomy (GTDB): domain Bacteria; phylum Pseudomonadota; class Magnetococcia; order Magnetococcales; family JADGCL01; genus JADGCL01. Next base: position 32,976 of record JADGCL010000032.1, on the reverse strand, counting down.
ACCCCGATCAAGGCCACCGCCTGGCGGTGGTCGATGAAAATCAAATCCTTGATTCTCTGAAAGGTCATCCGCTTGACGTGGATCATGAATCTATTGTAAAGACTCTGCTCGGATAAAGAAAAAAAGAAATCCCGCACCGGCTGGTCATCATTCGGCTGAATCATGCGAAACAGGATATGGACGGAACCAAGATCCATGACGGCATGATACTCCTGGTGACCATAAATATCCCTCCCGCGCACATCGGCCAATTGCGGGTGAATATAGTGTAAATCCATCGCCTCCTGTAACAGTCGCTCGCGAAAATCGGGGTGCGCCAGACCAATCAGCGAGAGCGCCCGTTCCTGAACGGACTTCCCGTGCAGATAGGCCACCCCGTGTTCGGTGACCACATAGTGGGCATCACTGCGGGTGGACACCACCTCGGCCCCGGGGGCCAGCCGAACGACGATGCGGGAAAGCTTCCCGGTCGGGTCGGTCGAGGCAAGACCGATGATGGACTTGCCCCCCGGGGTACGAACCGCGATCCGGTTGAAATCGGCGTGACCGCCGATCCCCGAATATATCCCGCCCCCGTTCGACGCCGCGCAAACCTGCCCGGTCAAATCCACCTCGAAGGCCGCATTGATCGCAACCAGGCGATGGTGTTGGCCGATGACGGCGGCGTCGTTGACATATTCCGTCGGTCGGAAACAAAACGCAGGATTGTTGTGGACCAACTCGTAGAGGCGGCGACTCCCCATGCAGCAGCTCGCGACGATACGTCCGCGATCCAGGCTCTTCCGACTCCCATCCAGCACTCCCGCCTCCCAGGGAGCGATCACCGAATCGGTGATCATCTCCGAATGGATCCCCAAATGTCGGCGGGTCCCCAGATGGTTCAGGGTCTCCTGGGGAATCGGCCCGACCCCGACCTCCAGGGTCGCCCCATCCTCGACCAGAGAAGCGATGTTCCGAGCAACGGCCTCCACCACCGGCTCTTTTCCCTCCCCGGGGTATTCCGGCAGGGGGTGATCGATGGGCACCAACCAGTCGAGATCGGTCACCGGGACGAAACTCTCCCCCAGGGTCCGGGGCATCCTGGCATTCACCTGGGCGATCACCGTCGTCGCCTGGCGAATGGCGGCAGCGACGATGTCCACCGACACCCCCAGACTGCACCGCCCCAGCTGATCGGGCGGCGATACCTGAATCAGGGCAACATCAATAACGAGCTGACCGGAGGCAAAGAGGCGGGGAATGTCGGAGAGGGCAACGGGGGTATAGGCCCCGACCCCCGATTGGATCAACTCGCGGACATTGCTCGCCACGAAAAAGGTGTTGAGGTGCAGGATATCCCCCCACTCCCGACGCGCGTAGGGGGCCTCTCCGAAAGTGAACAGGTCGACGATCTCGTTTCCCGCCAGGGTGGCGGAACGCCCCATCAATCCCAGTACCAGCGGAATCGGCTGCGCACACCCGGTCCCCAGGAATATCCGCTGCCCGGGTCTCACGATCCCGACCGCCTCCTCGCAGGTCACCACCTTGGCGCGATACCGCTCCACCCAGCCCGGATCGACCCCGACCGGTTCGTCGCAGGAGAGGATCGCCCTCCGGGGCGCCATCACCCCTCCCGGGGGGCCATCATCTCCCCAACCCCCTCAACGCAGACGCGCATCGACCAGCCTCTGGACGACGCCGGGATCGGCCAGGGTCGAGGTGTCGCCCAGATTCTCCAACTCGTTGGCGGCGATCTTGCGCAGGATACGGCGCATGATCTTGCCGGAGCGGGTCTTCGGCAGACCCGGGGCCCATTGCAGGAGATCCAGGTGAGCGATGGGGCCGATCTCCTTGCGGACCAGGGCGACCAACTCCTGACGCAGGGATTCCGTGGCCTCCACCCCCAACATCAGGGTCACAAAGGCATAAATCCCGTTCCCCTTGATGGGGTGGGGATAGGCGACCACCGCCGCCTCGGCGACCTTCTCGTGCAACACCAGGGCGCTCTCGATCTCGGCCGTGCCCAGGTTGTGCCCGGAGACGATAATGACATCGTCCACCCGCCCGGTGATCCAGTAATACCCGTCCTCGTCGCGACGACAACCGTCCCCGGGGAAATAGCGCCCCGGATAGGCGGCAAAATAGGTCTCGAAGAAGCGCTTGTGGTTGCCATAGAGGGTACGCATCATCCCCGGCCAGGGGCGGGCGATGGTGAGAATCCCGCTGCCGGCCCCCTCCAATAGGTTGCCCTTGTCGTCCACGATCTCAGGCTGGATGCCGAAGAAGGGAAGGGTCGCGGAGCCCGGCTTGGTGGCGATGGCCCCCGGAAGGGGAGAAATGAGGATGCCGCCGGTCTCCGTCTGCCACCAGGTATCGACGATCGGGCAGCGCCCACCGCCCACCACATGGTAATACCACTCCCACGCCTCGGGATTGATCGGCTCCCCAACCGATCCCAGGAGCCGCAACGTCGCCCGCGAGGTCCGGGTGACGAAATCATTCCCGTGGGCCATCAGCGAACGGATGGCGGTGGGGGCAGTATAGAAAATGTTGACCCGGTGCCGGTCGATCACCTGCCAAAAACGGGAAGGATCAGGGTGATTGGGAATCCCCTCGAACATCAGGGTGGTGGCCCCATTGGCCAACGGGCCGTAGACAATGTAGGAGTGGCCGGTGACCCACCCCACGTCGGCGGTACACCAATAGACATCGCCATCGTGATAGTCGAAAACATACCGAAAGGTCATAGCGGCATAGAGGAGGTACCCACCGCTCGTATGGAGAACCCCCTTGGGCCGGCCCGTGGAACCCGAGGTATAGAGGACGAACAGGGGATCCTCGGCCTCCATGGGTTCGGCCAGACACTCCGCCGGGGCCGCCGCCACCGCCTCGTGATACCAAACATCCCGCCCCTCCCGCCAATCGACCGCACCGCCGGTGTGGCGAACCGTAAAGAGGGTGTGAACGCTCGAACAATCGCGCATTGCCTCGTCGACATTGGCCCGAAGGGGGACAGGTTTGCCGCCGCGAACCCCCTCGTCGGCGGTCACCACCGCCACGCAGGCGGCGTCCTGGATCCGATCCTTGAGCGCCCCCGGCGAAAATCCCCCGAAGACCACCGAATGAACCGCTCCGATGCGGGCACAGGCCAACATCGCCACCGCCGCCTCCGGAATCATCGGCATGTAGATGCAGACCCGGTCTCCCTTGCCGACCCGACGCGCCTTCAGGGCATTGGCAAAGCGACACACCTCGGCATGCAACTGGCGATAGGTGAGCCGACGCGATTGGGCTGGATCATCCCCCTCCCAAAGAATGGCAACCTGATCCCCACGGCTCTCCAGGTGGCGGTCGAGACAGTTGTAGGCGACATTCAACTGCCCGCCATCGAACCAGCGCACGAAGGCCTTGTGAAAATCGTACTCCAACACCCGCTCCCACTTCCTGAACCAGTGGAGCGTCGCTGCGGCCTGCTCGGCCCAAAAACCCTCCGGGTCGGCTATGGAACGCCGGTACTGCTCTTCGTACCGGCCCCGGTCGACGTGAGCCCGGGCCGCCATCGCGGCCGGAACGGGATAGGTCTTGTTCGCGCTCATCAGCTTATCCTGGTTTGGAAGCGAAAGAGAGACCCGACGACACCCGATCAATCATGGCATATGCACCAAGGGCGTTCAGCGAAAGATCTGAAAACGATCCCGTAAGGAAATCAGGATATTCCCAAGTGAAAATTTACTCCGATCATAGGGCAAATCACACCCCCGGCACGCCTCCACAAGTCCAGGCTGCCGGTCGGCCAAGCTCTTTCGCAGCGATTGGTATCCGGGACCGTTCCAGACCTCCATAAGCTCCTTCTCGAAGAGATTGCCCAGAACCGTCTTGTGGCCGATATCCCGACAACAGGCAACCACCTCCCCATTGGCCGACACGGAAAGCGTCGTCCAGGGATAAGGACACAGGTGATAAACATCGTCCGTTCCGACCCCCTCGAGAAGGACGCTGCCCGTGGAATTATGAAAGGTCTTGCGATGAAACCGAAGACGCCCGCTCTTCGGGAACAAAGAGACCATCTCGGAAAACCTCCTTTCCAAAGACTCGGGATCGCGAATCGAATAGGAAGAGATATCGGACAGGACGAAAGAGACCCGACCCAGTGATGGATCCCGCAAAATGGCAACGATGTTCTCCCGGATTTTTTCCCAGGAGCCTCGCCCCCCTCTGTTGGTCTCAAAGTATTTCTGGTCGGAACAAAAATCGACGGTAAACGTGTACCGGGCGCTCGGGGGAAGCCTTTGAGCCCGTTTCTGGGTCAACAGGAGGGCGTTCGAGGCAAAGAAAAAATTATCAAACCCAAAATCCATGGCGATGGCACAAAAACGGTCAAAATCCTTGTGCATCAGTGGCTCGCCGTCCAGGGTCCAATGCAGCGTATTCTTGCGAAACCCCGAGGCACGAATCTTTTTCAAGATCGTGAAGAGATTTGCTTCATTGAGATAGAATTTTCCGACTCTTTCCAGATGCCCCTGATCGGACTGGGGACAAAAGGAACACCTGAAATTGCACACATTGGTCACTTCAATGCTGACACTGACCGGGGGATAAGGCAACTTCCCGGATTTCAGTACTCTCCAGTGCAGAAATGCCTCAGATAGTGTCAAGAGTTCCCGAAGTTTATTGAGCAGCATCGCCCGAAGCATCCCAAACAGAGAACCGTTGACCGCCAAACCAACCCGGACAACCCGCTCAAAACACCGTCACCGGTCAGTGAACACCCCCCAAAAACCTGTCCGCAAATCGCGAAGCGAACAGGGAAACCTTATGAAAAACCAGCTCCGGATGACGCAGGGAGGATTTCAGCTTGTTCATTCTGTTTCGCAAAGTCGAAAATCGAACAATTTCGGCACTCCTGGCAACCAGGACATCGGAAGACATACCAGTTAAATTCACGAGAGCGGACGCCTGATGATTATAACTCAGACTATTATTGTAAAAATCGATGAAATCACCATGCCTTCCGACCGCAATATTCCAATAACCGGTCCCGGGGTAGGGACAAACGATATTGACGGATATCTGATTGTCAGGACAATGCTTCGTCAGGTCTCGAATCAAATCAAAAGTATCATTCAACTCCTCCTCTGTCTCATCCGGGTGCCCCAACATAAAAAAAGTCACGGATCTGATCCCAGAACGGTTTGTCTTTTCGATGGTTGGCACGACCGTACCAATATCCAATTTTTTCAAAATCCGCGCCTGGACTTCCTGGTTGCCGGTCTCGACCCCGAACGTACAGTAATCGACGTTCATCCGCTTGAGTGCATCTATCATCCCGTCCCGCATCGTATCGATACGGGAGCCGACCGAGTAGCGGAGCCCCGCGAGTCTCCCATCGACGATATTTCGACAAACATCATCAACATGCTTCTGACTCAGGGTAAACGTATCGTCCCGGATACCGATATGACGAAAACCCAACTCGGCAATCTGTCGGATCTCGCGAGCGACATGACTGCCGCTGCGGTAACGGACTTTTCGGGTCCAGATGTTTTTCGAATCGCAAAAATCGCAGTCGAAAGGACACCCACGGCTGCTCAGGAGGATATGTTCGAGGTACCTGTACCTTTTATCCGGAAAGGTCCGACGTGGCATCGGCAAAGAGTCGAGGGCGGCGATCAAGGAACGCCGGGGCGTGACCAAAATCCGCCCCTCGTGACGATAAGCAATCCCCGGAATCTCCCCTAGAGGTCCCCCGGCAAGCAACGCCAAGCAAAGCTCGCGAATCGTGACCTCGCCCTCCCCGATAACGACGCCATCGATCTCCGGAATTTTTTCCAGGGTCTCGACATAACTGCTGGTCACATGGATGCCCCCGGCCCAAATCTTTCCCTGGAAACCCCGCTGCCGCAAGATCGAACCAATATACCGGACGGGAGTCATGCTCACCGAGTAACAAGAAAACGCGATCAGATCCGGGCAAGTCTTCAAGATCTCCGCCGCCAGGTCCCGCCAAAGAACATGGTTCGGTTCCCTGCCGGCCGAGGAATCGCGGCTGGAATGATTCAAACCCATCCGCTCACCATCGACAAAATGGACGGAAACATTCTCCATGCCATCCAATACACTGAAAATATAACCAATATTCAATGGGTGGGAATCGGTATTCAAAAACGTCGTCGGCCTGACCAGGGTGACACGGAGGGTTCCCGAAGACATGGCTAATTCCGCTGCAAAAGGATTTCGTAAAGCTCCAGGTACCGATTGACGACCGATTCCGTACTCAACTCCTCGGCCCTCTTCCGGGCGCTCTCTACACGACGCCCTACCTCCTCACGAGTATCGAGACAACGCTCGATCCCGGCAGAGATCTCGGACTCGGAAAAGGGCGAGACAAACAGCGCCGAATCGTCATCCAGCCTCTCCCGGTGGGAGGGGATATCCGAAACGACCAGCGGACAGCCGCAGGCGGCGGCCTCCATAACCGTATTGGGACAGCCCTCGTACAGACTGACCGATACGAACAGAGTGGCCCGTTTCATCAACGACCACAACTTCTCTGAATACCCAAGGAGCGCCACGCGCCCCCGCATCCCGGCAGCATCCCGGACGGCGACCAGCTCATCAAGCTGCGGACCTTCACCACACAGGATCGCGCAGGCCTGCGGGCGCTTCCGGACCACGGAAACAATGGCCGACAACAACCGCATGACGTTCTTTTGCGGATCATACCTCCCGGCAAACAGGATCAGCTCACGAAACTCCCCCGAATCCATCCCCTCGACCCTGGCCGGAACGGCGGACTCCAGCCGTTCAAACGGGACGATGTTGGGAATGACCCGGTTCAACGGCGAGTCGTTGACTCCTCGCCAGAATGACAGCCCATCGTCGGAATTGGCAACGACCGCAGAAAAACCCTTTCCGAGGCGGCGACAGAGTCCCCTCCGCCACCAGCTCGTATAGGAAAATGAATTGCACCGTTCACTCAGTATCGCCGGGATTCCGGAGCGGACCAGACCAAACCCTCCCAGTATCGTCATCTGCTGAAGCCAAGTCTGAACAACAGCAGGCTGGACCTCCCTGATCAGTCGTGCAATGCGGAGAACGATCACGGGATCATAGTTGCCAACGCTCGGCAGGCGATGCAAAACCACCGATGTCCCTTCCAGGGACTTCAAATTCGAGCCACCGTGCAGATGCGCGACATGAACCTCCCAGCCCTTCGCTGCCATGGCTGGCGCCAGGAACGAAAGCTGCCGCTCGGCCCCTCCACCCCCAAAGGAGGGGATACAATGAAGAACCACCTTTCTCGGCACGTAAGCGTCCACGGAAGCACGGAACCATGACTCTTGACCAGAGCGGAATTGTCCCTCGTCAAGACTGAAAATGCAAGAGACAATGGACTTTCGGGAAGATAGTCGCTACCCTGGTCCCGGTCATCTCGATTGCAGAGGATTTTCCTTACAATACCAGAGTCGTTCGACCGGAGAAACCAGTACCCCTGTCCCAATACCAAACCGCTCCGTCAATAATCCACTTCGTTCCGGGTGGGGATTGCCGGGATCGATTCCGCAGCTCCACCGCCTCCTGTCCCTTCCGGCGATGGGATCCACAGACGGAAACCGTCGATGAACGAAAACAAGCCTGGTTACACCATACTCATCGTTGACGACGGACCCGAAAATATCCTCCTCCTGGAACGAATCCTCTCCAAAGAGTACCGGGTCATCTCCACAACCCATGGAGAAGAGGCCCAGTTCCTCGCCAGGAAGAACCGACCGGACCTCATCATCCTCGACGTCCTGATGCCAGGCATGGACGGATACCAGATTTGCGCCCATCTCAAGTCCGATCCCGAGACCCAGGGCATCCCCGTCATCTTCATCACCGCCATGGACCAGGACGCCGACGAGGAAGCGGGGCTCTCCTTGGGGGCCGTGGACTACCTGACCAAACCCATTCGCTCCGGGATCGCCAGATTGCGGATTCGCAATCAACTGGAGCTGAAGCGCCATCGAGACCTGCTGGCACAACTCTCCTCACAGGACGGGCTGACCGGCATCGCCAACCGCCGCCATTTCGATCAGGCCATCGAACAAGAGTGGCGCCGTTCCGTTCGTGGCAAAAACCTCCTCTCCGTGGCACTTATCGACGTCGATCACTTCAAACAATACAACGACGGCTATGGCCACCAGTCCGGGGATTCCTGCCTCAAATCCCTGGCCAAAGCCTTCTCCAAGACTCTGGACCGCTCTACCGACCTGGTGGCCCGGTACGGTGGCGAGGAATTCGTCTGCCTCCTCGCCGATACCGACCTCCAGGGGGCCTTGAAGGTGGGGGAGGCGCTTCGTGCCAATGTGGAATCCCTCGATATCCCCCACGACTTCTCCCCGACAAGCCCAAGAGTCACCGTCAGCATCGGCGTCGCCACCATCGCTCCCACCAAAACCGAGGTACCTCCGGATTCTGCCCAACTCCTCGGAATCGCCGATTCCTGCCTCTACAAAGCCAAACAAAACGGCAGAAACCGGGTGATCGGCAAAATGGCTCAAGAGGGCGCCCCAACCAGACAGAGCCCTACCTGAAGCCACCGCGCCGACGAACCCTTCGAACCGGAAAACTTCTCCCGGCACGAATCAAAAAAAAAGGGAAGGATCAACTCCCCCCCTCAACCCAACACCCCGGTGGAGCCCCAGCCCGCACAGGCAGTGGCTCCACCGAGACCTTACCCAAACCTTTTACCGCCGCCTCGCTCCCCGTTGGTTACCACCCCTCATTCTGCTCCGGGATCAGGATCAACCCGCCCAGAGGAGGAATGTTGACCGAGATGGAAAAGGGACGACCGTGGATTTCGATGTCGTCGGCATGCACCGCGCCCATGTTCCCGACCCCGCTACCGCAGTACTCGACGGCATCGGAATTGAGCCTCTCGATATAGAGCCCCGGCTTGGGGACCCCCAGGCGATAGTGTTCCCGCACCACCGGGGTGAAATTGCAGACGACAATCGCAATCTGCCCCCGCCTGTTGATCCGCAACATCGAGATGACGCTCTGATCGAAATCATGACAATCGATCCATTCGAACCCGCCAGGCTCGTGATCCCGCTCGTAGAAGCAGGAATTTTCCTGGTAGATGCGATTCAACTCCCGGACCAGGCGCCATACCCCACGATGGAAGGCCACCTCGTTCAGAAGGTGCCAATCAAGGCTGGTATCGTGGTTCCACTCCCGACCCTGGGCAAACTCGCCCCCCATGAAGAGAAGCTTCTTCCCGGGGAATCCCCACATGAACGTGAAGTAAACCCGGAGATTGGCGAACTTCTGCCACGCGTCCCCGGACATCCGATCCAAAAGGGAGCGCTTGCCGTGGACGACCTCATCGTGGGAAAGCGCCAGGATGAAGTTCTCACTGTAACCGTAAAGCATCCCAAAGGTCAGGTGATCGTGATGAAAACGGCGATGGACCGGATCCTTGGACATGTACTTCAGGGTATCGTGCATCCACCCCATGTTCCACTTGAAGCCGAAGCCCAAACCACCGATGCTGGTCGGACGCGAAACCATGGGCCAGGCCGTCGACTCCTCGGCCATGGTGATGGCCCCACTCCCCGACTCGTATATCTTCTCGTTGAGCCGCCTCATGAAGTGGATGGCTTCCAGGTTCTCGTTGCCACCGTAGTAGTTCGGGATCCACTCTCCGGGCTGGCGGCTGTAGTCGTTGTAGAGCATGGAGGCGACGGCATCTACGCGCAGACCGTCGATGTGGAACTCATCGATCCAGTAAAGCGCGTTGGCAATCAGGAAATTGGCCACCTCGCTGCGACCGAAGTTGTAGATCAGGGTGTTCCAGTCCTTGTGAAATCCCTGGCGGGGATCCTCATGTTCGTACATCGCGGTCCCGTCGAAGCGGACCAAACCGTGGGCATCGGTCGGGAAATGACCCGGGACCCAATCCATGAAGACACCGATCCCGGCCTGATGAAGCCTGTCGACCATGTACCGAAAATCGTCAGGGGTGCCAAAACGCCAGGTCGGCGCGAAGAGACCTGTGGGCTGATAACCCCAGGAACCATCGAAGGGATGCTCGGTGACAGGGAGCAACTCGATGTGCGTGAAGCCGGTCTCCTTGAGGTAGAGCGCCAGATCGTCGGCCAGTTCGCGATAGGTCAGATAGCGATTCCCCTCTTCCGGCTTGCGTTTCCAGGAGCCCAGGTGAATCTCGTAGATGACCATGGGCGCTTCCATGGGGTTCGTCTTGGCGCGCCTCCCCATCCACTCCCCGTCCTCCCAGCGATGACCGCTCTTGCCCTGGACGATCGAGGCATTGCCCGGGGGAGGCTCGCAGGCACGACCGAAGGGGTCCGCCTTCAGGGGCAGGAGATCGCCGAAGGCCCCCTTGATCTCGAACTTGTATAGGTCCCCCGGCTGGACCTTGGGAAGGAAGAGTTCCCATACCCCGAACTCCACCCGCAGACGCATCGGGTGCCGGCGACCGTCCCAGGCGTTGAAGGTCCCGACCACGCTCACCCGACGGGCATTGGGGGCCCAAACGGCGAACATCACCCCTTCCACGCCGTCGATGACCGTGGGATGTGCGCCCAACCTCTCATAGATGCGCCAGTGGGTCCCTTCGGCGAAGAGATGGGCATCGACATCGCCAAGGAGGGGCCAGAAGCGATAGGGATCGTCCGTATCGACGATGCTGGAGCCGAAATCGACACGGAACCGATAGCGAAACAGTTCGCGCCTGTCCGGAAAATGGACGGCATAGAACCCCCAGTCATGGATCAGCTCCATCGGCCCGAGAACCTGGCCGGAGTGGCCATCCAGGACATCCACACGACTGGCCCCCGGCAGAAAGGCGCGTATGACTACCGAGCCGTCGCTGGCGGTGTGCATCCCCAGGAAACTGAATGGATCCCGGCAATCACCATAGATCACCTCCTCGATTTGGTAGGTGGGATGCAAGGCAGGATTGTTCACAGTTTCTCCCTTCGACAAGATGGTGGTCACTGCTGGTTCCCCGCGCCCAGGGATGGCCCGAGCCTACCCGACCGGAGGTCTCGTCGGCGAAGGGCTTGGGTAAATGCGGGGACCGTCGACTTCGCCGGGGCAGGCCGTGTCCAGCCCGTCCCGGGGCGAGGCGGAGCCCCCCCGCCTGAGGGGATGGGATGGAACGGCGACCCCTCGAGGCTGGAGCGTGCGATACATTCGACCGATACCTCCGCCATCGAACCCTGGCAATATACCCGAAGACCATCCCTCCCGTCCATTCGTTCCATGCCCGTCTCCACCACTTTTCCAGAACGCGGGACACACGCGAGGCATTTGGCGACGGCAGCGGGCATCGCGAAACCCGTCGATTGCAACGACAGGCGGCGGGCAACTTGCACTTCCGCCAAGCTGCCCACCGCCATCAATCAACCCCCGGATGGAGTTCCGGCGGCCTTGTTCAGGGCGGCGATGATCGCCTGCAACGAGGAAGAGGTCGTATCCACATCCCGGCCCAGGGTGTGGATAGGCGCACCACCGGCGACCGAGGAGGTCAGATAGGTGACCGCTTCCGCCCGCGTCCCCCGGGTGACGGCATGCTGCTCAAACTCCAGGACCTCGACCGAAATACCGAAGCTCCTCTGAATGGCATCGGCAAAAGCGCTCACCGGGCCATTGCCGGCACCGCTGATTTCGCAGGCGACTCCCTGGCGCATCACCTTGCCCCGCAGCTGCCGACGCTCCAGGGAGGTCACCTCACCCCCCGGCATCGTCGCGTACTCCATCAGGGCAAACGGCCCCTCCGGCGGCATGTAGGAGCGGGTAAAGGCAGCGCCGATTTCCTCAGCATGGAGTTCCCGGGCCTGGTCATCGGCCAGCTTCTGCACCTGCCGGGCAAACTCCTCGACCCATGCCCGGGGAAGCTTGTAGCCAAACCGCTCCTCCAGTATATGGGCCACCCCTCCCTTGCCGGACTGGCTGTTGATGCGGATCACCGGCTCATACTCTCGACCCAGGTCAGCCGGATCGATCGGCAGGTAGGGAACTTCCCACCGTCCACTCCCCTGCCGCGCCTTGAGCCCCTTGCGGATCGCATCCTGATGCGATCCGGAAAAAGCGGTGAACACCAACTCCCCCCCGTAGGGATGACGCGGATGGACGGGAATCCCGTTGATCTCCTCCACCGTCTCCACGATCTTTCGGATCCGGGAAAAATCGAGCCCGGTGGAAATCCCCTGGCAATAGAGATTCATCGCCACAGTCACCAGATCGACATTACCGGTCCGCTCGCCGTTGCCGAACAGAGTCCCCTCCACCCGATCCGCCCCCGCAAGCAACCCCAGTTCGGTCGCCGCCACCGCCGTGCCCCGATCATTGTGGGCATGCAGGCTCAGGATCACCCTTTCCCGTCCCTTGACGTGCTTGAGAAACCACTCAATCTGGTCGGCGTGGTGGTTGGGGGTGGCCATCTCCACAGTGTTCGGCAGATTCAAGATCACCCGCCGCTCCGGCGTCGGCTCCCAAACCTCCATAACCGCCTCGCAGATGGCCACGGCGAAGTCCGGCTCCGTCCCCGAAAAACTCTCGGGTGAGTACTGGAAACGGATGTCACTCCCCTCCCGGCTCAGCGCCGTGGCACCATCCCGGACCCAGGAGGCACCATCCCGCGCCAGGGCAATGATACCCTCCCGATCCATCCCGAAAACCACCCGCCGCTGCAGAGTCGAGGTCGAATTGTACAGGTGTACGATCGCCCGCTTCACCCCGGAAAGGGCCTGAAAGGTTTTCTCTATCAACTCCCGGCGCGCCGGAACAAGGACCTGGATCGTCACCGAATCCGGGATGGCGCCGCTCTCGATCAGATGCCGGAGAAAATCATGATCATCCCGCGAGGCCGAAGGAAACCCCACCTCGATCTCACGAAAGCCGATCTCCACCAAAAGATCGAAAAGACGCCGTTTGCGCTCGGGGGTCATCGGATCGATGAGCGCCTGGTTGCCATCCCGAAGATCCACGGCGCACCAGATCGGGGCCTGGGTCAAAGTCCGGCCCGGCCACGAACGATCCTCCAAGGGGACCGCCGGGGCAGGACAATATTTTTCACGGGGATCGGGCATCATGGTCCGATTACTCCTCGCCGGATGAAACTCGCCGATTCAACGTGCCGCTGGCGGCGGCCACGAACCACAGAGACGCCGCCACCGGACACCAACCACTGCATCGCAATATGGGTAAGGAAGAGAGAGTGGGCGCCGCTACTGCGGCAGCAGACGCAGCCCACGAACAGAGAGGAGCGGGGCCAACAACATAATGGGTGCGTGCGAAGGCGTGACCATGCGGCGAAACTAATCCCGAGCGCTTCCCATGGCAAGAGAAAAAATCAATACCACAATGCCGAACGATCGCGTCAACCCGGACATGGCGGATCGCCCATCCGGAAAACACCTCCCGGTGGAACGCTATCCGGGAAGCGCCGGCAAGAGAGAATGGACCCCCGCCACCGTCGGAAACCGCCAGGAGGGCCGCACCGGATCCCGACTGCTCGGGGAAGCAATGTGCAAAAGGTGTCCCAAACCGAATCGATGCGCCGCCAGCAACACCGGCTCGGAGTCATCGATCAGCAGAGTCCGTTCCGGAGAGAACCCCAACTGCTCTCGCAGCCGTGGCCAGAAGGGGAGCGACTCCTTCGGGTGGCCCAGGTCGTGACTGGTGACCACCGAGGTGAAAAACTCCCTGATCGGCATCCGGGCAAGTTTGAGATCAAGGGAGAGGGGGTGAGCATTGGTCACCAGATGGCACGCCCTCCCCGAACGCCGGACCCGATCCAGGAATTCAGGAACCCCGGGATGCATCCGCATAAGGTGCAGAAGCTCCTCCTTGAGCGGCATAAGCTCAAGCCCCAAAGCCCGGGAAAGGTGGTTGAGATCATACCAGGCGAGCGTCCCGGCCACCTCCCCGTAGATCCCCAGAACCCGCTCCCGGGCAAGCTCCGGGGCCATTCCCCACCGCTCCCCGCAGACCCGGGGGACGAGATCACGAAAGAAGACATTGTCAAAATGGAGATCCAGCAGCGTCCCGTCCATGTCCAGGAGCAGGGTGTCGATCTCCCCCCAGGGCGGATCCAGGGAAGCCATCAGGTGCGATAGTCGGCGTTGATGGAGACATAATCATGGGAAAAATCGCAAGTCAGGACCGTCCGCCGCGACTGACCCAATCCGAGGTCGATGCGAATGGGGATCTCTTCACGGCTCATCACCTCCTCCCCCCGCTCCTCACGATAACCCGGAGCGCGAACGCCACCAACCACGATCGGCACATCTCCCAGATGGATGGAAACCGTCGCCGGATCCAGGGGAACCCCGGCATAGCCGACCGCCGCCAGAATCCGCCCCCAATTGGGATCCTGGCCAAAGCAGGCGGTCTTGACCAGCGGACTCTTCGCCACCGCCATCGCCACCTGGTTGGCCTCGGCTTCGTCACGCGCCCCCTCGACCATCACCCGGATCAGCTTGGTCGCCCCTTCCCCATCACGGACGATCATCTCGGCAAGCTCAGCCGCCAGATCCGAAAAAGCCGCGATCAGAGGCCCCGCCTCCGGCTCGTCAGCCGAGGTAAGCGGCACGTTTCCAGCCAACCCGGAGGCAAAAACCAGGGCGGTGTCGTTGGTAGAGGTATCACCATCGATGGTGATGGCGTTGAAACTGCCAGCCATCACCTGGTGCAGGATCCCGTTCAAGGCCGCCGCCGAAACTGCCGCATCCGTGAAGAAAAAGGCCAGGAGCGTCGCCATATCAGGATGGATCATCCCCGCCCCCTTGGCGATCCCCGCCATCAGGCACTCCCGCCCCCGCAAACGAAACCCCCGACTCGCCGCCTTGGGAAAGGTGTCGGTGGTCATGATCGCACGCGCCGCCCGCTCCCAATTTTCGCCGGCCAGCGAAGCCACCAGCCGGTCCATCGCTTTCAAGGGCCGATCCACCGGCAATCTCTGACCGATCACCCCGGTCGAGGCCGCCAGCACCAGGTGTTCCGGGACCCCAAGCAAAGCCCCCACCCGGGAGGTCATCGCCCGCGCGTCCAGGAGCCCTTCCGGACCATTGGCCGCATTGGCATTGCCGGAGTTGACCACCAGGGCCCGGGCAACCCCGCCGGCGAGACGCTCCCGGCACAGGACCACGGGCGCCGCGACGATCTGATTGCGGGTGAAGACCCCCGCCGCATGACAACCGGGAGTCATCGCAAACAAAAGCAGATCGTCGGTGCCGCTCGCCTTGATACCGCTCGCCGTCGCGGCGAAGCGAAACCCGGGAACCGGGGGAATGTCGATGGATGGAGGTGCGCCTACGGCCATGAGATCTCTCCCAAGAACACTCGATGATCATCCCCCGCCCACCCCCCCGATCGCCGATACTCCCCACCGGGGGGCGCCAAGCGGTGCCGCGGGACCGGGATCACCCATCGTGAACGGAAAAAAATACGGTGGACTTTTTCGGCCCGGTTTGCAACGGGCTGCTATCTCCGGAAATAGGCCAAATGGCGTATCCGGCGCCCGGCCTCACGTCCCTTCTGTTCGAAACGGGTCATCACCCAATCCGCCGGGGCGGAAGAAAAGATCCCCTCCGGATTCTGATTGACGAAGGTCGGGGTCGCCTCAAGGCAAGCCACCATCCATTGGGCGTACTCCTCCCAGTCAGTAGCCAGTTCAAGAACCCCGCCAGATACCATCCTGCTCGCCAGAACCTCCAGAAAATCCACCTGCACCAGGCGCCGTTTGTGATGCCGCTTCTTCGGCCAGGGATCCGGAAAGCTGATGATGGCCCGGTCCAGGCTCGCCTCGGGGATCCACCGGGAGAGTACCTCCAGGCCGTGCCCCTCCACCATGCGGACATTGCCTATCCCTTCGGCAACCAGGCGTTTCAGAAGGGCAACCATCCCCTCCTGAAAAATCTCGACGCCGATGAATCGATCCCCGGGATGGCTCCGTGCCAGGGCCGTCAGGGCCTGGCCGTTGCCAAAGCCGAACTCCATCACCAGGCGACAGCTTCCCGGAACCCCGCCCAGGGCGCGAACAAGTTCCTCCCGATTCCCGGCCTTCGGGGGCAGCGCGGTCGGCTGGGAACACGCAAGCCACGCCTGCTCGGCTGCGGTCACATGCCCCTTCTTGCGTCCATAAACCCGAAGATGGCCATGAGGATCGCCAACGTGCCGTCCCTCCCCAGGACCGGGATGATCGCCATTCACCGGTGTTCGCCACCCTTCTCCGCCAGGACCCTGTTCATGGTGGCCCCCAACAGCGGAAACCTCCGGAGAAACATGGCATAGGCGGCATCGGCATATTGCCGGATTTCGGTCTGCGCCTCGGGTTTGCGACGAAGATCGAAGAAGTTCATCAGCGAGCGAAAATTGACCGTCCAGTAGATGTCCGAGTAGGTCGCCACCGGCATGGCGTTACGCAACAGTTCCCGCGCCCTGGCCCGATAGGGATTGCGCCCCCCCGCCAGGCGCGGGACCAATCCGCCCTCCTCGGCGGCGGCAAGCCGCGCACACGTCTCGGCGTAGCTCCTCTCGTAGAATTGTTGCAGCGAATCCATGAGTCGGCAATATTCAGCCAGCTGCGCCTCGCTCATCACCTCGACCCCTCCCACCGTCCGCGCCTCCCGGTCAGGGATGAAATAGGCGCTGATCGGCTGGCGATAGCGCTGGGAAAATTCATTGAAGGAACCGATCCTGTGACGCATCCACTGCCGCAAGACGAAGATGGGGGCGATAACCCGCCAGCGGAAATGGACCGTTTCGAAAGGGGTCCCATGGTTGTGGGCAAGAAGGTGATAGAGGAGTTGCCGTTCCCGATCCGTGAAGGCGGCCACGTCCGCCACCCGCTGGTTGCTGGTGGAGACACGGGCAGTGTTGATGATGGTGGCCTCATCACCCCAGCTCTCCTCCAGCTCGATGAAGCCGAAGTTGCCAACACGGCAAGTGAAGTCCGGATTCTCGGCAAGCCTCGTGGCCACATCAGCCTCGATTTCCCGGGTGGCGTCGTCAGCCGTGGTCGGAAGAGGATCCCGCGCGGGTCGTTCCATGGAAGCGAATCCTTGGCAGAAGGTCTGTCAGACTATTGAAAGAGCCCACCATCACGAAAGAGTCCACCATCAGGCCGGCCACCTGTGGAAGGCTCCGACTGTTCGTCAACGAACTGCCTGCGGCAGAAAGCCACAGTCAATGGCACAAGCGGCGAGGCGACCTCAATCGGCGAGACCATTACGCAGCCTTCGGAGATGGGGCAGCAGATCCCGGGCAATCATCCCCGCCACTCCCGAACGCGCGGCATCGGCATCGGCGGCGGCGCCATGGAGGCGGACCCCGGTGCGAACCGCACTCTCGACGCTCCATCCCTGGGTAAGGAGGCCGGCGATGACCCCGGTCAGGAGATCGCCCGCACCGCCGGCGGCCAACCCAGAATTGCCGGTCACATTGATCCAGGCCTTGCCGTCGGGTGAGGCGATTACGCTCCCCGCCCCCTTGAGAACGACCCAACACTCCCACTCCTGCGCCGCCCGCGTGGCAATGGCCAAGCGCTCCCTGCCGATCGCCTCGACCGGTCTCCCGGTCAAACGGGCCATCTCCCCCGGATGCGGGGTGACCACCACCGGCGCCGCCCGTCCCCGGGCGATGGCGGCGACCCCATCCTTGCCTCGGGCCGCGAGGACGTTCAACGCATCGGCATCAAGTACCGCCGGGACCATCACCGCCTCCATCAGGGCGGTGACGAGATGACCGACCCATGGGTCGCTCCCCAGTCCCGGACCGATGGCCATCGCCCGAGGCTCCACTCCGCTCTCACGGATGCGGGCCAGGCACTGCTCACCGTCCCCCGTATCGGGGAGGGGGAGGGTCATGGCCTCGGTGATCGGGGCCGCGACCTGCGCCTGGGCGGCGGCAGGGGTGGCGACAGTGATCAACCCGGGCCCCATGCGCTGGGCCCCCATGACCACCAGGGCCGCCGCCCCGGCCTTGCCGACCCCGCCGGCGACGACCAGAAGATGACCGAAACTCCCCTTGTGGCCGGTAACCGGTCGCCCGGGCCGTTCCACCCCGACGGCATCGTTGATCGCTACGGCATGATCGGGAGTGTCGATGAATCGATCCGGGATACCGATCGGGACGCAATGGATCTCCCCGCACAGTTCCGCCCCGGGAAAGGTGCGATGGCCGATCTTTTCGGCGGCAAAAGTCACCGTCCAATCGGCGCGGAGGGCAGAACCCAGGAGCTGACCGGTATCCGCCGAGACCCCCGAGGGAATATCGACGGCCACGACCGGTTTCCGACTCCGGTTGACCCGATCGATGACCATCGCCACGATCCCTCCAACAGGCCGGAGAAGTCCGGTCCCGAAAATGGCGTCGACGACGACGCCGGAATGGTCGAGAAGGCGATCGAAGCCTTCGAGGTCCGGCTCGACCACCACCTCGCGGAGGCGCCCTCCGAGATTCCGGTAAACCTCGTGATTGACGCGGGCATCCCCCCCGAGGTGTTCGCCCCGGGCGAAAAGAAGGACGGTGGTCCGACACCCCAGTTGCAGGAGACGCCGGGCGATGACAAAGCCGTCACCGCCGTTGTTGCCTCCCCCGGCCAGGATCAGGATGCGTTTTTTTTCAAGATCGGGGAAATGCCCCCTGAGGAACTCGACTACCGCCGCCCCGGCATTCTCCATGAGGACGATCCCGGGCAGCCCAAGCTCTTCGATCGTGCGCCGATCGGCCTCGCGCATCTGGGCGCTCGTCAACAAACGCGACATGGTCTCACCTCCCGAACCAGACACTCGGCCCCGACCCGCCTTCCCCCTCCGGGAACTGCCCCCCTCCAGCCCCCGGAGAGAGATCAATCACCGTTGACGAAACTCACCTCCAACCGGTGAATCGCCGTTGCCGATCCACTCCGAACCGGTAAAGATAGCAGAGACGCCGCACAAACAGAACCGGGAGAGCAGCATGAACGAGCCCGTCATCGCCATCGAGGGACTGGGCAAGAGCTACGGCGGACGGGTGGTCGTCGATCAGGTGAGCTTTCGGGTGGATCCCGGGGAGTGCTTCGGCATCCTGGGACCAAACGGTGCCGGCAAAAGCACCACCCTCAGGATGATCATCGGCCTGACTCCCGCCGATCGGGGTTCCCTGCGACTCTTCGGTCGGGGAGACCCCGCCTCCCTCAGAGCCTGCCACGCCCGCATGGGAATCGTCCCACAGGAGGAGACCCTGGACGAGGATCTGACCGTCCACGAAAATCTGCTGGTCCACGGGCGCTACTTCGCCCTGCGCGAAGAGTGGCTCGCGGCAAGGATCGAGACCCTGCTCCCCTTCGCACAGCTCACCGGGCAGAGAGAACAGGCGGTGCGCACCCTCTCCGGGGGGATGAAACGGCGGTTGACCCTGGCGCGAAGCCTCGTGGCCAATCCCGACCTCGTGGTCCTGGACGAGCCGACCACCGGTCTGGACCCGCAGGCGCGCCACCTGATCTGGCAAAGACTCCGGCAACTGCGGGAGGAAGGTGTCACCCTGCTCCTGACGACCCACTACATGGAAGAGGCGGCGCGCCTGTGCGACCGGCTGCTCGTCATGAACCACGGCCGGATCCTCGACCTCGATACCCCCGAGGCGCTGATCCGACGCCACGTTGAACCGGAGGTGGTCGAGATCCGCAGCCGTCGCGGGCCTCTTCCCCGGGAGATCGCCGCGACTCTCCCCGGGAGACACGAACTGGTCGGAGACACCCTCTACAGCTATACCAACGACGCCTCAGCACTCCTGGAAGAGATCCGCCAACAGCCCGGCCTGCTCTTCCTGCACCGTCCGGCAAATCTGGAGGACGTCTTTCTCAAGCTCACTGGCAGAGAACTCGAGGAATGAGGAGTGAACCGGCCCGAAGACTCAGACCTTGACCCGTTCGTTATTGGGCGTTGACCGGACAACGCTTTCGTAGATGGTCTTGACGATGGCCTCCGCCCCGGGCGGGCTTTCGCCATGGATCCAGATATCCTGGTCAGCGTTGAAGGTGAACTTGTCATAGATACCGGTGAAAGGCCCCTCCGCCGGGTCATTGGCCTGACGCCGACGGGTGAAGACCCGGATAAAATCGCTTTCCGGATGGAAGCCGAAGGCCATTTCAGTACCCAACAGGGTCATCTTCCGATAGAATTTGTCGCGGACACGGTCCTTGATGATCCGGCGGGTCAGTTCGTCGTACCGCAGAATGACATTGCTCGTGTCCAGTTCCTGCCGAAGATGGCGGCAGAGACGATGGATGTCGTTGGGCGGATAGTGGCTCCGGGAATGACGGAAACGCCGGCAATTGCAGGAGAGTCGGTAGAAATTGACCGCGTAGGACTTGTTGTCCCGGGTGCGGCTGCCGACCTTGACGACCTTGTCAAGCTCCTTGGGAAGTTCAGGCAGCAGCCACGGCGGGCAGACGTCGTAGGAAGCCAGAATCCTTTGCCGCTTGATCCGGGGCACGATGACCCAGCGCCCCACGCCGATGGCAGCGACGACAAAGACCAGGGTGGAGATGATGAAGATCAACATGTTCCCTGAAACCGGAAGAGTGACGGAGCGCCCGGGAAACCGGAATCCGCCGGGAGGAAGAAGTCTCTCGAAGGGACCGGCCCAGGTCGCCGAACGGGGGGGAGAGTAATGAATCGAAGGCGACTTGGAAACGTGAAAAAAGCACCCGCCCTCTTCCGACTCCTCGTGCTTTGCCTCGGGCTTGGGCTTGCTCTGCCGATTCGACTGCCCGCCGCCGAGGGCAATCCGCCGCCTCCAAAAGAGCGCCTGCGGGAGATCGACCGCAAACTCAATCCCGCCTCCTTCGAGATGTACTCCCGGCTCACCCAGAAACGCCCCAACGGCGTCGAGGAGACCATTGTCCTCTATACCGCCCGTTCCGGGAAGGGAGACGCCCTCGCCCTGGTCATCAGTCCCGCCAAGTGGCTGGGACGTGCGGCATTGCGCAAGGGAGACCGGGTTTGGGTACACATCCCCGGAGAGGTCGAGCCCCGTTCAGCCTCCCTGGAGGAGAACCTCACCGGCGGTCTCTACCGCCTGGCAGATTTCCTCAGTCTCGATTTCGACGCCGAGTATTCCCTCTCCGAGGAGTCCCAGGATAACGATCGCCTGCGGCTCGTCATGATTCCCAAGGGAAACGGCGGCACCCCCTACTCCAAGCTCGTCATGGAGGTCGATGCCAAGTGGATGCTGCCCCGCAAGGCCACCTATTTCAGCACGGCTGGCACAGCCATGCTCGAAGTCGAGTACGGCAACGTCGGGCAACTCGGAAAAACCTTCCAGCGCCCGACCGTACTGCAAACCCGGTTCGGCCTCAACCCCGGCTACACCGCCACCTGGGCGATCGGCACCCTCAACGAGCGCAATTTCTCCGAAACCCTCTTCACCCCGGACTCACTGCCCCGGATCGGTTCCCTGGTCCAATGACCGCCCCCGGTTGACATTGGCCGGGAATTTGGTAACGTCCCCCGATGCCGATGGGGTCGGACCTCGGGGACGCGTCCGTCGACCCCCCGTTCGTCGCCCCCCAGTTCGTCGCCCACATGTCCCCGCCCCGTTTCCCCGAGGCCGGGGAGTCGGGCCCCAAGCAAGGAGTCGCCGTTGAGCAAAGAAGATGTCATCGAAATGGAAGGTACGGTTCTGGAGAATCTGCCAAACGCCATGTTTCGCGTCCAACTGGAGAATGATCACAAACTTTTGTGCCACATCTCCGGGCGCATGCGCAAACACTACATCCGCATCCTGCCGGGAGATCGGGTGACCGTTCAGCTGACCCCCTACGACCTGACCAAAGGGCGGATCTCCTACCGCCACAAGTGACCCCGGGGCTGATGGCGCCTCCCGTTCCAGATACTGCCGGTCGTCCGTTCGGGTTCGGACAGGGACCGGTCGCCTCTCGCCCTGCGGTTTGGCTTCGTCCCAGGGTGGGAAGCGCTCGTCCCGCTCTCCGCCGCCCGTTCTTCCCCGGGGGGTGGCGGTGAATCCCGCGACCTACGATGCCTCCCATATCGAGGTGCTGGAAGGGCTGGAGGGGGTTCGCCGACGCCCGGGCATGTACGTCGGCGGCGTCGATGCGGATGCCCTGCATCACCTCCTGGCCGAACTCCTCGACAACGCCACCGACGAAGTGACCGGCGGCTTCGCCGACCGGATCTGGGTCACCCTCGGCACCGACGGCTCGGTTACGGTCCGCGACAACGGTCGCGGCATCCCCGTAGACCCGATGCCGCGCTACCCCGACAAGTCCGCCCTGGAGGTGATCTTGACCACCCTCCACTCCGGCGGCAAATTCCACGACAAGGCCTATGCCACCTCCGGCGGCCTCAACGGCGTCGGCGTCTCCGTCGTCAACGCCCTCTCCCTTTGGACCGAGGTCACCGTCGAACGCGACGGCGGTCGCTGGCGCCAACGCTTCAGCCGGGGCAAACCCGAGACACCCCTGGTGGCCACCGAGCCCCTTCGCCGCCCCGGCACGCAGGTCGCCTTCCTCCCCGATCCCGAGATCTTCCCCGAACCCAGGTTCCAGGAAAACCGGCTCGTTGAGATGTGCCGCGCCAAGGCCTATCTCAATCGCGGCCTCGTCGTTCGGGTCAGACTGGAGGCAAGCGGCGAAGAGAAGGAGTTTCGCTATCCCAACGGTCTGGACGACTTCATCCGCGATGCCGTCGCCGGACGGGAGTTGACCGTCCTCGAACCCTTCTCGGGCCGGTCAGGCGGCTTCGGCGGCAACGGCAAGAGCCGCATGGAGTGGGCCATGGCCTGGACCACCGCCGCCGAAGGTCGGGTGGTCTCCTTCTGCAACACCATCCCCACTCCGGGCGGGGGGGTTCACGAGGCGGGGCTGCGTTCGGCCCTGCTCCGCGGGTTCCGGGAATACGCCCAGGCAAGGGGACTTTTGCCCAAGGATGTCGTCCTGACCGGAGAGGATCTCCTGGGCGGTCTGGAGGCGGTCATCTCCGTCTTCATTCCCGATCCGCAATTTTCCGGTCAGACCAAGGAGAAGGTCACCAACCCCGATCTCGCCCGCCAGGTGGACGCGGTCATCAAGGACCACCTGGACCACTGGTTGCACGGACGCCCCGAGCAGGCAACACGGCTGGTCGAGGAGATCGTCGCCCGTGCCCAGGAGAGGCAAAACCGCCGCAAGGAGTCGCTCCAGGTCAAGCGCAAGTCGGCCACCCAACGACTGACCCTGCCCGGCAAATTGACCGACTGCGTAACCATCGACACCTCCGAGTCGGAACTCTTCATCGTCGAAGGCGACTCCGCCGGCGGCTCGGCCAAACAGGCGCGCGACCGCAGGACCCAGGCCATACTGCCGCTCAGAGGCAAGATCCTCAATGTCGAACAGGCCAACGTCGACAAATTCGAGCAGAATGTCGAGATCCAGAGCCTGACCACCGCCATCGGCACCGGCTGCGGGCGTCATTTCGATCTGGCGCGGCTGCGCTACGGGCGGGTCATCATCATGACCGATGCCGATGTCGACGGCGCCCATATCGCAAGCCTCCTCCTGACCTTCTTCTACCGCTTCATGCGCGAGTTGATCACCCGGGGACACCTCTTCCTGGCGCAGCCGCCGCTCTACCGCCTCACCCTCGGCGCGGAGAGCCTCTATGCCCTGGACGAGGCCGAAAAGGCGACCGCCATCGAGCGGCTGAAGAAAGGACGCCCCAAGGCCACGGTCGAGATCTCCCGCTTCAAGGGGCTGGGGGAGATGGACCCGGCGCAGCTTCGGGAGACGACCATGAGTCCGGCTTCCCGAAGGCTTCTTCGGGTTTTCGTGGACAACGAGGCGGAAACAGAGAGTTCCTTCGGTCGACTGATGGGAAAGAAGGCCCAGGAACGTTTCCTCTTCATCCAGGAAAGGGCCCACTTCGCCCGCGGAAACCTCGACATCTGAAGCAGGATAGCCCTGAAGATTCCGTGTGTTACCCGGTTTTTCCACCCCTCTTCCGGGGGAGCCGCTCCGGGCATCAAGGATTCCTCGACCGGTTCCAAGTTTCCTTGGGGTTTCCCCCCTCCCGGAAAACCCCGGGATCGGGTCCGGAGCCCCTCCCCGAACCCCTCCGGCGAATTCACGGTCTTTCCGGGAATCTCACAGGAAAGCACTATGTTGTGTTGGGCTGTCGGCCTCGGAGGGCGTCGCCGCCGGCGAACGGGCGACGCCCCTCCCGACCGGTGGCACGCTTCTGGCCTTACAGACTCTGTAGAACGCTCCGATCCCTTCATCCCGGTACCTGCATCCCATGTCGGCCTCTCTTTTCCTCGCTCTCCTCCTCTTCATGGCCATCCCCGGGTTCGCTCTCGGCTGGGTGCAGTCGCGCCGTCTTCGGGCCGACGCGGTCGCCGGCGCGAAGAAAGGCCACCATTCGCGTCCGATCTACCACGGTCTCTACACGGCCCTTCGCACGATCAGACCGGGGATCGTCCTGTTCCTGTCATGGGTCATCCTGGCCCCCTGGCTCCTGGACACGATCCTGGTCCACGCCCACCCGGAGTTGCTGCCGACAACCGATGCGCGGGAACTCTCCCTCTGGCTCTCCCGTACTGCCGATCCAGGGCGCATGGCCGCCAGCATCCTGGAAGCCGATCCCGGTCTGAAGGCCGCCATCGACCATCGCCAGGACTATTCCCAGGGGTTACTGCTTTTCCTGACCCTGCTCGCCCTTTCCCTGGGCCTCGTCGCCCTGCGCCGGGCGGTGGCCCGGATCGCCCCGGATTTTCGCGCCCGGATCCATATCGAGCACTCGGTCATGACCTTCCTCAAGGTCAGCTCCACCTTCTCGGTCCTGGTCACCCTGGGGATCCTCTTCTCCCTCCTCTGGGAGGCCCTGCGTTTCTTTCAGCTCGTCTCCCCCTGGGAATTCTTCTTCGGCCTGCAGTGGAGTCCGCAAATCGCCCTGCGCAGCGACCAGGTCGGCGCCTCCGGCCTCTTCGGTTCGGTTCCCCTTTTCGCCGGCACCTTCCTCGTCACCGGGATCTCGATGCTCGTCGCGGGGCCGATCGGCCTGATGTCCGCCATCTACCTCTCCGAGTTCGCGACGCCGCGTGTCAGAACCTGGGCCAAGCCAATGCTCGAAATATTGGCCGGAATCCCGACAGTGGTCTACGGCTTCTTCGCGGTCCTGGTGACCGGCCCGTTCCTGGTCCGCTTCGGGTCTGTGGTCGGTCTCGACGTCGCCTCGGAGAGCGCCATGGCCGCCGGTCTGGTGATGGGGATCATGATCATCCCCCTGGTCTCCTCCCTCGCCGATGATGTCATCCGCGCCGTCCCGCAGAACCTCCGCGAGGGCTCCCTGGCCTTGGGGGCAACTCAGGCGGAGACCATCGTCCGTGTGGTTTTACCCTCGGCCCTGCCGGGGATCGCCGGGGCCTTCCTCCTGGCCATCTCCCGGGCGGTGGGCGAAACCATGATCGTCGTCATGGCCTCGGGCATGGCCGCGAATCTCACGGCCAACCCCTTCGAGGCCACCACAACCATCACCGTACAGATCGTCTCCCTCCTGGTCGGCGATCAGGAATTCGACAGCAGCAAGACCCTGGCAGCCTTCGCCCTGGGTCTCGCCCTCTTCGCCGTCACCCTGCTGCTCAATGTCATCGCCCTCCGGATCGTCCGCAAGTATCGGGAGGCTTATGAATAACCAGTCATCGCCAAGGGTACCCGGAGCAGGCTCCCATGACCGAAGGGGGTGGGAGTGCCGTGTGAGGACGGCAGGCGCGATATCGGCCAAGACCACCGCGACCTGCGGCAGGATCCCCGGAGAGTCGTCATGAGTCCCACCCAGACCTGGCAATCCCGACCCGAAACCGCCCGTCGTTTGCAGCAGCGGCATCGGCGCAATCGTCTCTTCCGTCATCTCGCGGCCACAGGGTTGCTGCTCGCCGTCACCGCTCTGGTCATGATGTTGGGGGCGCTCCTGACCGCCAGCTCCGAGGCCTTCACCGAAACCCGGATCAAGCTCACCGTCCGCTACGACCGGCCTCTGGTCGATCCGCGCGGTGACGCCTCCCCCGAATCCCTCGAAGAGGGGGATTATACCGCCGTTATCCGTGAGGCCGCGCTCCAACTTTTCCCACAGGTCGCTTCGCGGACCGAGCGGCGGGAGTTGATCCGTCTCTTTTCGCCCGGGGCCGCCTTCCGGCTCAAGGAGCGGCTGACATCTCACCCGGAACTGCTCGGCAATAGCGAGGAACTTTGGCTGGCGGCGTCTGCTGACGCAGACCAGGCGTTCAAGAGTGGGCTCACCGGCAAGGAGGGGGAGCGGCTGACCCCCTTCCAGACCCATCTCCTCCTCCAGTTCCAGGAGCGCGGAGCCCTCGAGCAGTCGTTCAACACCACCCTCTTCACCGCTTCCGACTCGCGTGAACCGGAGATGGCCGGCGTCCTGGGAGCCGCCGCCGGCTCCTTTTTCACCCTGCTCGTCACTTTTTTCCTCTGTTTTCCGATCGGCGTCACCACCGCCGTCTATCTTGAAGAATTCGCCCAGAAAAACAGATGGTTCGACTTCGTCGAGGTCAACATCAACAACCTCGCCGCCGTCCCCTCCATCATTTTCGGGTTGCTGGGACTGGCGATTTATATTAACCTGATGCACCTTCCGCGTTCTGCCCCGCTTGTGGGTGGGCTCACCCTGGCGCTCATGACGCTGCCGACCATCATCATCACCGCCCGCGCCGCCCTCCTGGCCGTCCCGCCGTGGATCCGCGAGGCCGCCCTCGGGGTCGGGGCCTCGCCGCTTCAGGCCGTCATGCACCACACTCTGCCCCTGGCGATGCCGGGAATCCTGACCGGCTCGATCATCGGCATGGCTCGCGCCCTGGGCGAGACGGCGCCGCTCCTCATGGTCGGCATGGTTGCCTTCGTCGTCGAAATCCCGCAGGGGTTCCTCGATTCGGCGACCGCCTTGCCTGTACAGATTTTTCTTTGGGCGGAGAGTCCCGAACGGGCCTTCGTCGCCAAAACCGCTGCGGCCTCCCTGATCCTGTTGCTTTTTCTCATCGTTATGAATGCCCTGGCGGTCGTCCTGCGTAAACGTTTCGAAAAAACCTGGTGAGTCAAAACCGTGCGCCATACCATACCGAAGATCATGCTTGACCGAGTCTCACTCCCGGAGAGCGCCGCCGTCGCCGACAGTGATGCCGTCCCCGAATCGGAGACCAAGATGCAGGCCGCCGGGGTCCGCGTCACCTATGGCGAGAAGGTGGCCCTCTCCGGCATCAGCATGGAGATCCCCGCCCGCAAGGTCACCGCCCTGATCGGCGCCTCCGGCTGCGGCAAGAGTACCTTCCTGCGCTGCCTCAACCGGATGAACGATATCATCGAAGGGTGCCGGGTCACCGGCCAGATCACCCTCGACGGTCAGGACGTCCAGGACCCCGACCTCGACGTGGCAATGCTCCGCTCGCGGGTGGGGATGGTCTTCCAGAAACCCAACCCCTTCCCCAAGTCGATCTTCGAGAACGTCGCCTACGGTCCTCGCATCCACGGTCTGTTCGATCACAAGGAGGATCTGGAGAGGATCGTCCTGACGAGTCTCGAACGGGCAGGCCTCCTGAACGAGGTCAAGGATCGTCTGGACGAACCGGGGACCAGCCTCTCCGGCGGTCAGCAGCAGCGGCTGTGCATCGCCCGCACGATCGCGGTGAATCCGGAAGTGATCCTCATGGATGAGCCCTGCTCCGCCCTGGACCCCATCGCCACGGCCAGGATCGAGGACCTGATCGACGAGTTGAAGAGCAATTACACCATCATCATCGTCACCCACTCCATGCAGCAGGCGGCCCGGGTCTCCCAATTTTCCGGTTTTTTCCACCTGGGCGAGCTGGTAGAGTTCGATTCGACGGAGGCCATTTTCACCAACCCTTCGGACACCCGGACCAAGAACTATGTCACCGGTCGTTTTGGTTGACCCGAGCAACGGGGACGATTCACCATGATCCCGCGACCACAGTCCCACATCGTCCGCTCCTTCGACGAGGCCCTGGAACAGATGGATGCCCTCCTTCTGGCCATGGTCGACGGGCTGGTCGCGCAGCTCGACCTCATCGGCCCGGCCCTCCTGAAGAGCCCGTGGCGCATCAATCTCGACGAGATCGTCGCCGCCTGCCAGGCCAACCGGGATCTCTTTCAGCAGGTCGAGGGGAGTTGTTCACGCCTGATCGCCCTCAAGCAGCCGATGGCCGACGATCTCCGGCGGGTGATCACCGCCATCAACGTCGCCAACGACATGGAACGGATGGGGGATCTCCTGAAGAACATCGGCAGGCGGGTGCAAAGCCTGGTCCGCGCCCCAGAAGGGCTGGGTTTTGCCGAACTCTACCTTGCCGTGGTCGGAATCCAGGGGCTGATCCAGAAGGCCCTCTCGACCCGCAAGGCCGAGTGGGCCTTGCAGGCCTGGAGTCAGGAAGAACAGGTCGATGCCGCCTACGAGGCCGTCCTGACCCACCTCACCCGCCGCATGGGACAGAGCCCCGACGACGTCACCAATTGTACCCACCTCCTGCTCCTGGCCAAGGATCTGGAGCGGATGGCCGATCACGCCGTGCTGATCGCCGACAGCGTTGTCCGCCAGTTGACCGGAAAAAATCTGAAACACCCCGCCAACGACAACGCCCCCACGACCGAGAGATTGCTCTTGCCGTAGGGCGCTCTTCTCCCGCATATTCCCCGACTCGGGAGATTGCCAAATTCTGCGGTCGGGGGCGATGTCCCCGGCTTCTGCTATCGTGTCTGGCGGGCTGTGATGCGCATCGACGAACTGAACGTCAAGAATTTCAAGGGATTCAACTCGCAATCTTTTCGCTTCCACCCCCGGTTCAACCTGTTGATCGGCGGCAACGGTACCGGCAAGACCGCCGTCCTCGACGCCCTCTCCGTCGCCCTGGGCAGTTGGTTTCTCGGATTGAGAGGTTTCGATACCCGCCACATCCGACAATCGGAAGTGCGTCTGCTCCAGTTCGGAGAGGTGGACCCCAATCTGGGTGAGCGCTCCCCCGTTCATTGGGAGCAACAATTTCCCTCGACGATCGAGGCGGTCGGCCAGGTCATGGAACGTGACATTTCCTGGTTGCGGGCCTTGAACGGGCAGAAAAGCCGGACCACCTGGGTCGAGGCAAAGTCCATCAAGACCCTGTCCTCCCAGGCGGCAGATGCGGTTCGGGGGGGAGAGCCGGTCGCCTTGCCCCTGATTTCCTATTACGGAACCGGTCGGCTGTGGGACGTTCCCAACGAGCAACCCGGCAGCTCAAAATACCCTGCCAGCAAAGAGCAGACCTCCAGACTCTCCGCCTACCGTACCAGCGTGGATCCACGTCTCTCCGTCTCGGAGATAGTTCGATGGATCACCGATCAAACCTACATCAAGTTGCAAAGAGGAGTTCTACCGCCCCTGTTGAAGGTGGTGCGCCAGGCCATGATTCAATGCCTGGAAGGGGGAGAGGATCTTTTTTACAGCGTTGAAACAAAAGAGATTCATATCCAACTGAAGGGCGCGGGATACCTGCCCTTCGGCAGCCTGAGTGACGGACAGCGTGCCATGTTGGCCATGGTCGCCGATATGGCACGCAAGGCCGCCATCCTCAACCCTCACCTGGGAGAACGGGCACTTCAGGAAACCCGGGGGGTGGTCTTGATCGACGAGTTGGATCTCCATCTGCACCCCCGGTGGCAGCGCCACGTCATTCGGGATCTCATGACCGTTTTTCCCGGGGTCCAGTTCATCGCCACCACCCATTCGCCCTTCCTGATCCAATCGCTGGATGATGCCGGGATGTTGCTGCCCCTGGAAGGAGAGACCACCGCAAGCCTCGGGAACCTGGGGATCGAGACCATTGCCGCTGAGGTCATGGGAGTGGGCAACCCCGAGGCCAGCCCACACTACTGGCAGATGCTGGAAGTGGCCAAGGAGTACCTTGCGGAACTCGATGAGGCTGCCTCTTCTCCCAGGGAACGTCTGGAAACGTACAAGAAGCGGTTGGCAGAGCGGTTGGCGCCCTTTGCCCACAATCCGGCCTTCCAGGCGGTACTGGAGTTGGAACGCATCGCCCGTTTGGGAGAGTGATATGCGACCGGTACGCAAAGGTACCCCCGGCAATTTCGCCGACGGCAGGCCCTATCGCAAAGCGATGGGCGATTTGCTGGCAACCCTCGGTCCCTATTGCAGTTACTGTGAGAGACGCCTTTCGAGCGGGGCGGAAGTGGAACATATCGAAGCTAAAAGTCAGTATCCCGACAAAGAAAGGACCTGGAATAATTTTCTGATTTCATGCAAAAATTGCAACTCGTGCAAGAGTCAACATCTGGACCTCTCCGTCGATCAGTGGCTCATCCCGGATCGAGACAATACGGCTTACGCCTTTGTCTACCGCGAAGATGGTCATGTCATTGAAAGTGGTGTTGCCGTCTCCATTGACTTGTTGGCCGGGAAGACACTGGAAGTTCTTGGTCTGAATAAAAAGAAAAATCTCTCCCAGAACCTCCCTCTCCAGCGTAGGCAGACCAGGATTATGGCCAGGCACTATGCTGAAAAATGGAAGAACAAATCCCAACCGGACATGGTTGAAATGATCATCGACCTCGCAGTAGCGTCGGATTTTTTCAGCATTTGGATGGATGAATTCCAGAATGTTCCCGAGATTCGGAAAGGATTGCTCAAGGCCTTTCCAGGAACGGAACGTGCCTGCTTCGATCCGGTGACGACTGCGCCGATCACCCCCCATCCCAATACCGATGGCTTGGCCCACGGGGGCAAGTGCTGACACGAAAGCAGGTGTTGGTGCGTCAGCAGGAAGAGCGCTGCCGCCTCCTGATTTTCCGGGCGGCGGAGGCATGGGAACAGTATAGACTTTGGCGCGTGGCAACAGGTCGCCGGCAAGACCAATCGACCTGAGAGATGAAGCAGGGCCGGAGTCAATTCCGGTCTTCGGCAGGGAGTGACAGCACATGGATGGGCTCACTTTTTCCCAACGCCTGGAAGGACGCTTCGACGGGATTTTTCGTCTCGCCGATCTCGCCCCCCTGGGCGAGACCGTGGCCAGTCGGGAAGCCTGGTATCTGGTCTCCCCGGGAGAGGCGACGCCCGCCGCCGCGGCACCGGTCACGGGCGGCGAGGCCAGGGCGCATCTGGAGAAGCTGGTCGCGGAAATCCTCAGGGAGGAACGGGGAGAGTGGACGACGATGGTCTATGTTCAGTCCCTCGAAGATCCCTGGATCATCAAGGTGTACCACCCCCGGCGGGCCGGCTGCGGCTGTGGTGGCGGGGGAGGGATCCTTCCCTGGTGGGTCTTCTCGCGAATCCCCCCGGAACCGGTCCCTGCCTGGAATCCGGGGGTGTGCGCCGCCCCCGAGGCTAAAGCCCCCTGGTGGAAATCCCTGTTCTGAGAACCCGCCATGGGTTGCAGCTGGCTCCCGACCGCCCGCAAACCCCCGCCGGCCCGGGGCACTTCCGACCGCTCCCGACGGCATCCACCGACAAGAGGTATCCATGGCCGGTTCCGCCACCCCCCTGGTCCTGGTCGTTGCCGCCCTCCTTTGGGATGAGCGGGGTCGGATCCTCCTGACCCAGCGGCGTCCGGGGAGTCACCTGGCCCTTACCTGGGAATTCCCCGGGGGCAAAGTGGAACCCGGGGAGACCCCGGAAGAGGCCCTGGTGCGGGAATTGGCTGAAGAACTCGGGATCGTCGTCGCCACCGAGGACCTCTCTCCCTGGGGCTTCGCCTCCCATCCCTACGAGCGGTTCCACCTCTTGATGCCGCTCTTCTCCTGTCGGCACTTCTCCGGGGAACCGCAACCGCTGGGGGTCCACGACCTGAAATGGTTTGCCCGGAAGTCCCTGGCGGGGCTCGACCTGCCTCCGGCCGATCGACCACTGGTGGCCCGCCTCATCGAGCAGGGAATATAGTCGTTTCAATCAAAAGTTGCACATTTTCAAAGGCAAGATCAAAGACAAACCGTGGAGGGGGGAACCCCTCCACACCTCTCCCTTTTTTTAATAGCTTTTCAAAAAGTTACAAAAAAAGACTGGTTCAACCCGGAAGGGCTTGCCTCCAGGTCGCCGCCAACGCCGCCAACAGGCTCTCCGCAGCGGGAACCGGGGCCGTGACAACCCCCTCGAAGCCGTGGAGCATCAAGCCCCGCGCAATGGCCGGACTCAGCGCCGCCACCCGGATCGACGGGCTCCACCAACGGTGCCGGTCGGGACCCAACAAAGCGAGAAAGGCCTCGGCGCTCCGGGCGCTGAAAAAGGTGACGGCGTCCATCTCCCCCCGCTCCAGACGGGCGCGGATCCCGGTGTCGAGGGTCGTCGCCGCGACCATCCGGTAGGCCTCGACCAGAGTCACCGAAACCCCCTCGGCGGTCAAGATCCCGACCAGCGTCTCCCGCCCCTCCCCGGCCCGGAGGAAAAGATAATGCCGATCACGGCCAAACCGCTCCAGGAGGTATCGGGCCAAGACCTCGGCATCACCCGCCTGCTCCGGGGTGGCCACCGGCAACCCGGCGCCGGTCAACACAGCGGCGCTCTTCGGTCCTACCGCGAAGATCGGAGCCGGCGAGAGCCCGGGGGGCAAGGCCCGAAGAAAGGCCCGGGCGCCGTTGGCGCTGGTGAGGATGACCCCATCGAACCGATCGCAACGGCCCACGGCCTCCCGCAGAGGGGCAGGATCGAGAGGAGGCGCCAGAAGCAGGGCCGGGGCGACGTGCGCCACCCCCCCAACCGCCTCCACCATCCGCGCAGTCGCCAGGGCCTCGGGCTCGGGTCGGGTGATCAGGAGGTGGCGCCCGGCCAGGGATGTCAGCTCCTCGCGACTCAATTCGCGTCCGCCCCCGCGCCGGTGTCGCGAAGCTCCGCCAGGATCCTCTCCGCCCCCAGAAGCCTGAGCTCCTCGGCCAGGGCCCGCCCCAACCCCTCGGGCTCATCCACCCCCCCCTCGCCCGCGGCGGTGATCCTGGGAATCCCG
>JADGCL010000031.1:349-33180 GCA_015229005.1 Magnetococcales bacterium | reverse complement strand
TCACGCAGGAAAGTTGGCTCTCCGGCCTTCTCAGCCAGCGCCAGCAATGTCATTCTCTCTTCGGTGGTCATGGTGGCACTCCTCTCCGTAAGTGTTGGTCTCGCAACCTACTCATCGGAGAGAACCACCATGATCACCACCACCAAGCCGCTCCGCTGCGCTTGTGTCGGGGAGCTGCGCTACGCGGCTTGGCGGTGGTCGAAATTTACACCACTCCCGGGGACACTACTCGGGGAAACGACACGAGAGCTGGCCTTATTATTGCGTGACATCCTGTAATGTGTTTGATATTTAAGGCAAAAAACTACTGTTCGATCCCCCTTCGAGCCAGTCATTCGGCTGATGAACGGCGAACGGGCCGCATTGTTCGCCACAGATCCGCCCTATCTGGTGGACTACGACGGCACCAACCATCCGCCCAACAGCGCCCGCAAGGCCAAGACGGCCAAGGAGGACACCAGCGGCACGGCGGGCAACAAGGACTGGTCCGCCACCTACGGGGCGACCTGGGACGACTCCAGCCAGGGGCCGGAGTTGTACGAGGGGTTCGTCAGGAACGCCATCGACCACGCCATCGATACCCACGCCGCATGGTACTGCTGGCACGCT
Source organism: Magnetococcales bacterium (assembly GCA_015229005.1). Classification (GTDB taxonomy): domain Bacteria; phylum Pseudomonadota; class Magnetococcia; order Magnetococcales; family JADGCL01; genus JADGCL01. The sequence goes on along the minus strand of JADGCL010000031.1, from coordinate 32,571 downwards.
TCCAAGCGACAGGCGATGCTGGAGACGGTGAGGGAGAAGTTCGGGGCCTTCGTCCATCAGCAAATCATCTGGACCAAGACCCGGGCAGTGATGACCCGGACCCACTACCTGTGGGGCCACGAGCCGTGCTTCTTCGGCTGGATCAAGGGCAACCGCCCGCCCCGGGTAAGCGAGGAGTACCTCACCACCGTCTGGCACATGGCCGGGCTGGAGGGCGACGAGCGCCCCGAGCATCCGACGCCGAAGCCACTGGACTGCTTCGCCATCCCCATGAAACAGCACATCCAGCCCGGCGGACTCTGCTACGAGCCGTTCTCTGGCTCCGGGTCTCAGATCATGGCCGGCGAGGCCACGGGTCGGCGCGTCTTCGCCATGGAGATCAGCCCGGTCTACGTGGACGTGGCCGTGAAACGGTTCATCCAGGCCACCGGCAGGATCGTCTATCTGGACGGCTCCGGTGGGAAAACGTTTGAGGATGTGGCGGCGGAACGGGGGATCGACATCCAATGATCCATCGGGCTTATCCCTGGTGGGGGGATTGAATGAGCACCTCGGCAGGGATTTTCAACCCCTCGTGCAGACGGCGGATCATCTCCAGGGAAAGTTGCCGCTTGCGGTTGAGAACCTCCGCCACCCGGGCTCGGCTGCCGATGAACGGTTCCAGTTCCTTGCGGCTCAGCCCCATCTGTTCCATGCGGAACTTGATGGCCTCCACCGGATCTGGAAGGCCGATGGCATGATGCCTGGCTTCGTAGGCTTCGATCAGGGTGGCGAGGACATCCAGACGGTCGCCTTCCGGCGTATCCGGTCCGGCGTCCATGAGCCGTTCCACTTCGGCCAGGGCGGCGTCGTGGTCCTGCTCGGTCTTGATGGGGCGAATGTCCATCATATGGTCTCCGCATCGATCTGATCGTATTGGGCATGGGTTCCGACAAAGCGGAGCGTCCGCGCCATCCTGCTGGATATCGACTCCCCTGGCGGCGAGGTGGGCGGCGTCTTCGACCTGGCCGCCATGATCCGGGGGGAAAGCAACCCCGTGGTGGTCTCCTGCCGCAAGTTCGCCCAACAGCATGCCCACGGAGGTAACTGACCATGCGCTCCTTCGTGGTGCCGCACATCCCCCACGATGACGTGGTGCTCCCCGAAGAAGTCCAGGGCACGCCTTCCCCCTGGGCACCAGCCAGACCTTCGCCACCTACTTCGCGCCGGCGGATTTCAACGAGTCGGTCAATACCCTGGGCCAGCCCCTCTACGCCAAGCAGGAGCCGCGCAAGTTCGAACGGGGCACGGATCTCCATACCCAGTCCAACCCGCTGCCCATGTGCCATCGGCCCGGGGTGCTGGTCAAAGTCACGGCGCAGTAGGCTCGAAGGGGTTGATGAGGGGAACGCCGGTCCGGTCGAAATGGGATACGTTGCGGGTGACCACGCTCAAACCGTGTTCCAGGGCCGTTGCGGCGATCAGGAGATCGGCTCCGCCGTGGCGGAGCCGGTCACTCATCTCCCCCCATCGGCGCACCACCTGTACATCAATGGGCAGAATGCGATCCCGGTAATGGATCAGCACCGTTTCCAACCAGTCGGTCAAACGTTTGGCGAAATCCGGGTCCTGGCGCTGTTGCTTGCGGATTCCGCGCTCCACCTCGCCGATGGTGACCACGCTGAGAAACAGGTCCGATGGCCTGACCTCCCGCAGCCAATGGACAACGTGCGGTTTGCGATCCCTCCTGCGCAGTTCGGACAGAACCATGGTGTCCAGAAGGTAGCTCACAGATCCACATACCGGAGGTCGAGTTCAGCCCGGTCGAACGCGCCGTCATCGGTCGGCATGTTCAGCAGATGATCGTTGAAGGCCGGAAGCTGCATCTGCTGCAAGCGGTGCAGTCGCTCGTACTCCTGCGTCGAGATGACGACCGCCGCCGGTACGCCGTGCTTGGTGACGGTTTGGGGCGTTCCCTTCTGGGCCGCCTCCACCACGGTGCTGAAGCGGTTTTTGGCTTCATTCAAGGGCCAGATGGAATCCTGCACGAGAACCTCCAGGCACGGTTGGAGAATATGGACATAATTTATAGCCATTCTGTCGGAATGTCAAATGGAGCCCACCGGTGAGCGCACATTGGAAACAGGCCTTGATGGACATGAACGCCGCCTGCCAAGACGTCTTTGGGGTTCCGGTCCGCTACGTTCCCTCCATGGAAAAGCGGATGGAACTGGCTGGCCGGGCCATCGATCTCGTGGGCATTCGCAGGAATTTCTGCGGAGATCAAGCCATCATTATCCGCACAGCCCAGATCGTGCCAGATTGGGTGTCAATGGGCGTCCGAATGGATGCCATTCGAAAATGGGCGTAAATGGGTGTAGTATTGGCGCATGCTGAACATCGACGCCATCCAGATCACTCCGGAGATCCTGAGCCTCATAGCCAGGATCGATGAATTCAAAGGCGCTTGGTGCGCCTTGGGCACGCTCGCGCCTGACCGCCTGTCGGCCCTGCGACGGGTGGCCACCATCGAGAGCATCGGCTCCTCCACCCGGATCGAGGGCAGCAAACTGTCCGACCAGGAAGTGGAACGGCTGCTGTCGAACCTGGAGATCAAGTCCTTCCTGGACGGTGCGCTACCTGTTGCGGTCGGTGGAGGACCCCAGCCTGTTGATCCCGGCGGAGAAGGCCTGGAACGCCCGAACCACCGAGGCGGCCAAATTCCGGGAGATGGGATTCAACGTCCAGGAATACCTGCTCTCCTCCCTGGGGCAGGCCGCTGCGCAATCCATGGAGATCGAACAGGGACTGCGCGGGGCATGGATCGGGACGGTTTCATGAATCTGCTGGGCGGAATGGGCGTGAAGCCTGTGGCCGAGGTCGCTGTTGCGCCGCTGGTCCCGGTCCCTTTGTCCGCCGACCCGATGATGTTCTGGCATGGCGGTAACCTGCCCGATGACCTTTTCGGTGAGGTTGCCATGCCCCCGGTGGATGCGGTTCTCCTGCACAGGCTGGGGAACATGCCTTTCTGGCGGGGTGGCAAACCTCTTCGAGATGCCGTGGAGCCAATCTATTCATCGGCTGCCCGCAGGGGGATGGAGGTGTTCCTCGCCGATGCGAATGGCGCGGTGGAGGCCGCCTCCGGCCTCACCAGCTACGCCGCCGTCGAGGAGATGATCCTGGACGCCGCCACAGACCCGGCGGTGCGGGCTATTCTGCTCGATATCGACAGCCCTGGCGGCGATGTACGAAAAAGCCGGTATTGCCATAACGGACACCAAGGGTGCTGTCCTGCTGGTGACACAGCCAGGTTATTATTCTAAATACGAAATCAACTCCATCTTTTTCACAGGACATTTTTCCAGACGTTTTATAAGTCCGCTGCAATCAACCAATTCAACATCGTTGACAACTGCCTGTGCCCTGGCTGTCTCATTGAACCGTCTGTTGGTGACAGCCACACGAGAAAATTTGACCCCAGGATACTGCGCTGCGTATCCTGCCGCCCCGGCAACGACATCCTTTACCGCTTCCCAGCCCAAATCTTTTCCCTCTACCGAAGAACTCTTGCACTGGATGAGCACACCCTCTGTGCCAGAGATCGCGACAACATCCACCCCGCCGTCCCCGGTCCTGGGTGTGCGGCGGGTATTCCGATATCCGTGCTTGCTCCACAGTATGGCACAGAAGGCCTCGAATGCGTCGGCGTCCAGGGCCTCGACTTCCGTGCGAGTGATGAACTCGTCCCCAAACGCACTGCCCCCGCCCGGAGCGCCAAGGTCGCCAAAATCGGCGGGCGTCAACTCCCCCGTTCCGTTGAGCATATCCGTCGAGAGTCCACGTTTCCACTCCAGAAGGGCGTCGAGTTTCGCGTCGAAGGTCAGGAAATCCTTTGCGACCACTACCGGATAATAGACATGGACATCGCGAGATTGGCCGATGCGGTATGCCCGGTCTGTCGCCTGGTCCTCCTTGGCGGGGTTCCAGGTGCGCGTAAAATGAATGACGTGGTTTGCCGCCTGGATGTTCACACCAAACCCCACCGCCAGCGGCGAGAGGATGATGACACCGAACCCACCGCGCTCCTGGAACGCCTTGATCCTCTTCTGGCGGCTGTTGGCGGCTCCCGACGATGCCGACGTATCCCCGTTGATGATATCCGGGGTGACTCCGAACCGTTCGGTGACGACACGTTGGAGAGTCCTCTGCAGATCCCTGAACTCGCAAAAGACAATCGCCTTTGCCGATCACCCCGGTCGCCGCGTCCCTCAGCGCAGGAGACTCGGGAGTGCCTGGAACTTTCGCATATCGGACGACGAGCATGGCAACGCATCTCGTCTGGAGCGCCTGCGAGGGCCTCACGCTCGCCTCGCCCATGGCCACCGAAAGCAGGCCGGGGAGCATACCCCTGAACCTCTCGTGACCAAGGCCACAGCCCGCCCGCATCTGCGCGATCACGGCCTCCTCGGGAACCCACGAGTCCGAGGGAATGCCCAAGCCGGATATCGCCGCCTGGAGCTCGGAGCCATCCCCCGTGAGCAACTTCTGCCCGTATCTCCCGCAGGGGTCGTCGCGCAGCAGATTGTGGTGGTCGACAAGGGTCTGGAACCATCCGGGCGTCCGATGCAGATCGCTCGAGACAGACGGCATCCTCCCATCCAGCCACCCGCGCAAGGCCAGCCACCCGGCCCTCGCCTCCACGTTCGCAGCGGCGAGCGGGAAACTCCAGTAGCTCGACAGGAGGGCCTGATAGCACTTGACGCGCCTGCGCGCCTCCCGCTGCCCCTGAGCGAGTTCGATGAGTTGGCCACGCAACCTCTCGTCGGAGAGGACGCACCAGCCTTTCTCGTCAACCGATCCCGCCCCGAAACAGACCCTCTTCAAGCCCCGCCAGCCCTCGGGTTTTCCCGTTCTCCGGAAGTGGGCCACAGCCGACGCAATCGTCGCCGGATCCGGTGGCAAACCCGGCCCGTCGTGCCTTATCCTGACTCTCTCGACCATCTCCCTGTCGGCCACCTTGTCGGCCCAACCGTCGGCGTGGCACAGCCCGGCCTCGAATGCCGAAACGAGCCTCGTCCGGAGGGTGTCAAGGGGATTCACCTGTCCAACGGACATGTCAGTGTCTGGTCCAAAGGGGCCTCGCGAATCGTCTCGCGGGTCTCGCCGTACCCGAGGAACTCGAGCTTGAGTTCGATTCTCTGACTTTCGGCATCGGTGGACTTGAGGGCATTGAAGGACGACCCCCCGACGAGGAAGAGGTTGCGCACATCACGGCGATCCGACTCGGAGAGAGGTTCTCCCACACCGGGATCGAGAAGGGCGCAGAGTACCCTTTCCGCACGTTGGAGGCTGAGGTTGAGGTTGTGGATGTAGGTCCCCGACTGGCTGGCGAAACCTTCGACAATGACCCGCTTGAACACCTCCCCGCATCCCCTGGACCGTGCCAAATCAAGCACCCTCGGCACATAGCTCCTGAGCGTGGCCTCGGCCGCCTGGTCGAGTTTGTGCTTATTGGTGGCGAACAGGGCGAGCGTACCGAAACTGACGGAGTGCCCCTTGACCTCGACACCCGGGAAGTCCCTGCGGGTCATCTCCTCCACCTCGGCCATGCACACATCGACCTTCTTCCGGTGCTCCTCCGGGCCGGAGATGACCTTCTGGGTGATGGAGAAGAGCGAGACGCTCATGGCGACGAGAAACAGCACCATGAGGGCCGTCATCAGATCCGAATACGAAATCCAGAACGGCTTCTCGGCCTCGTCGCTCTCAGGGCCACGCGGCGGTGTCCTGATGCCGAGCATCACCTAGCGCCTCCGCCCCGGGGCGTCCTCGAGAGTGTCGCCGAGATCCCTGACGGCAGCCGACACCATCTCCACGGCACTCCGCAATTCCTTCTGGAAATCCCGGTTGCCGTCGCGAAGGGTCTTGCCAACGTGTTCGGCAAATGACTCGTGCGTCTTGGCCAAGACCTCGGTCACCCCTTCGAGGTAGTCCTCGGACTGTCGCCGGGCATCGCCAAGCTTTCCGGCGGCCGCCTCGAACCCAGCGATGATCGTGGAAGTCATGGCGGCGTCCCTGCGTGCGTTCTCGGTGATCGACTTGAGTTCGGTTACCATGGCAGCGAACGAGTCGCTGGTTCTCGCGTGGTCGGCGAAGACATCCCTGGCCGCCAACGTCGCCGTGGAGAGCGTTCCCGAGGCAGCCTTGATGCTGGCCGTCACTTCCCCTGCCGCACGCATCGTCTCCGCGACGCCCCCTCCGGCCTTCGCAAAGTCCGAGGCCGCGACCTGGAGCCTCTCCACCCCCTGGTTCATGCTCGCGATAGTCTCGCCGGTCGCCTTTGACAGATTGGTGACAGCGTCCCGAAGCGAGCGGCTGGTCTCCACCGATTGGGCAAGCAGCCCCTCCATCTGGGCCGAAAGCATCTGGACCGCCCTGCCCGTGCTCTCCTCGAAACGTTCCTGCCGCCTGCCTTGAGTCTCCGCCGACCCCTCGGCCTGCCTGCGCAGCTCGGCGACAACCCCGACGACCTGCTCGCCAAGCTGGCCAAGCGTCTCCTGGAGTTTCCGCGCGGAGGTCGTCTGCGACTCGGCCACCAGTTCCCCGATCCGGGCGACAAAGTCCTCCATCTGCCTGTTCATGATCCCCTGGCGCGCCTCCATGGAGGTGAGCGCGTCGTTCAGACGCTCGCCCATCGCCTCGACGGCGCCCTTGCCCGCCGAATCCATGTCGGCGGCGAGCCCGGCGAACTTGTCGGCAGACTGACGCATCGCCTCCGACGTCTCCCTGAGGAGATCGGTCATGCCCCGCATCTGCCCACCGAGCATGTCCTGCACCTGAGCGCTGAACCCCGCGAGGACGTCCATGAGCATCTTGTTCACTGCGTCGCCCTGGTTCGCGCTCACGCCTTTCACCGCCCCGGCAATGTCGGAAATGGGGCCGCCCAGATGCTCGGCAATAGCCCTGCCGACATCCTGCGACAAGCGACCGGAATGCTCGGCCTGGGCCTGGAGAATCTCCGCACTCCGCCTGGACTGCTCCTCCAACTGACGATCCGTCAATGTCTTGAGAATCTCGTGAAGATCGGCCACAAGAGCGTCTTTGATATGCAACGCCTGGGTGGCCTGCGTCTCGGAGGCGCGAACCAACCGTTCGAGGTACTCTTCGCCGGCCCCAGCATCGAATAGACTGTCAATGATCTGTCTGAGAGCCGCGACCTGCCGGTTGCGTGCCGTCACCATGGACTTCTCTATCCAAGTGAAGAGCATCGCCATGGCGATTGCGGCGGCAGACACATAGAACGCGTGGCCAACAGCGTTGATCAGGTTGCGAAGTTCGGTTTGCGCCCTCGTCGGATCGGAAACATCGAACGACGAAAGTCCATGAATAAGGCCGATAAACGTACCAATGATTCCAATACCAGTCAGAATTCCGGGAAGATGTTTGTAGAAATCTGTTTTTAATGGAATTCCAACGATGGCGTGTTCAGAAAAGAAAATCTCGGAGAGCGACGTTGCCCGCCACTGAACAACACGACTTTGTCCCGTGTCATCCACCTCTCGTTGGGGATGGAGTGTTTCCGTGTACTCCTTCCATGCGTGTACCAGGCTTGGCGTCCCCATGACTTGCGCTATTTCGGAAAGTTCGACCACCCGCCCATTCAATCCATCCCTGATGCTCGACAATTTTTTCGTCGCGGAGGACAGCTTGCCTTTCAGCAAAAAGGCAGGCACAGTAAAGTAAAAAATAAAAACAATAACAATACACAAAAGTATAAAAACAACAGCCCATAAGTGCCAAAACTCAGGAAAAGTTTCATTCCATAATGCGATCACTAATCCCTGCAACCGCAAAATCACGCCAAACCAGTTCTCAAAAGACGTCACCATCGCTGTTTCATCCTTTGGCGTCCTGCAACCCTGTCTGTCCAGGCCCGGGAAGTTCGCGTCGTCGTACTGGTCCGGTTCGTCGAACTCGACCAGCACCCGAACCGACTTCAGCTCCGCGAATCCGACCGAGGCGCGGGAGACAGAACAAAGGCCTACGGACGAAGATGCTGGGGAACAACCCGGATCTCCTCGCCGATGGCCTTTTCCAAGGCAATCTGACTGTGCCCGACCTCAACCACCAGAGCCGGATAGTGCTGCTGGATGGTCACCGAGGTCCCTGGCACCAGACCGATGTGGAGGAGTTTCTGCAATCGGGCCGGATCCCGGGTGTTGAGAAAGACGATGCGGGCCTCCTGACCCTTCGCCAGTTGCGTCAGCGGAATGACCGTCGTCTCGACCTGCTTTTTCGCCTCCAGGCAGCAGGGTCCCTCGGGGATGGCCACCCCATGGGGACAGAACCGGGGATGACCGAGGAGGGTGCAGATCGCCTCGACCAGCTCCGGGGCCAGGAGATGTTCGAACTCACAGGCCGGTTTCTCGGTCTCCTCCGGACGCATGCCGAGGACATCGACGATCAACCGTTCCGCCAACCGGTGCCGCCGGACCAAGCCCCGCGCCTGCTCCATCCCCGCCGGCGTCAGGACGATCCTCTCCCCCTCCAGACGGACGATCCCGTCACTGGCAAAATCCCTGAGATACCCCCCATAGATACCGGTCGGATCATGCTGACGAAAAGCAGTCATCGTCAACTCATAGAACTCATGCAGCCGCCAGAGCATCTCCAGCAGTTCGTCCTTGTTGCGACCCGACTCGAGATCCATGAAGCCTCCGTCCATCCCTTGCGTTGGCCGGCTCGCCCCCCCGGCATTCAATCCTCCCAGACCACGGCGACAGGCCTCCTGCCGGCATCACACCCACGACCGGAAAACCTCTTCCCCCAGCCTGGCTGACCGCAAACCCGCCTCCGTGCCACTTCGGTTCAGCGCGGTCGCAACCATTGCCAGAAGAGATGACCCAACGACGTCATCAAGTTAGCGCGACCGAAGCCATTGCCAGGAGAGAAGACCCAGCAAAGTCATCAACAACGAACCCCCCACATGGATGGCAATAGCCACCATGGCCATCGGCAGCCGATCCCGCTGGAGCAGCGACAGGATCTCGGCGGAAAAGGTCGAAAAGGTGGTCAGTCCGCCACAAAAACCGGTGATGACGAGAAGGCGCCACTCTGGGGAGAGACCGGGCATCGCGTCGAAAAGGGCAATGGCCAACCCGATGATATAGCCGCCGACCAGGTTGACCGTCAGCGTTCCCAACGGTATCGCCGGAAAATAGCCATTCAACTGGTTGCCCATGCCCCAACGCAACAAGGCCCCCAACGATGCCCCCAATGATACAACCAGGATCGATTTCCACACAACCACTTTCTCCGCCTTCGCTCAGGCAGCCGCCATCCCAGACCACCCATTCCGGACCACCCCCCACGGAACCCACCACCCAACCAGGAAATGGGGCAGTGCAAAGCCCCCGTCCCCCGGCAAACCGCCAGGAAAACCGGAAGTAGCACTCGCGGATCTACTCCGCGATCGAGCGCTCCGGGGGCTTGGCCTGCTGCTCCTCCAGTTTCCGTATCTTCGCCAGATACTCCTCTCTGGCCTCCAGCCACTCCTTCTCCTCACGGGCGTTCTTGAACCTCTCCGGCTCCATCCAGACCGTGACCTGGCCAGGATATTCCTGTGCCGAACCACTGACGGCATCAACGATAAGGCCGACCCCGCCCCCGAGAAGAACATTGCCCAGGACAACCCCCGAAAAGCCCTCCTCGACCACAGTCTCAACCTTCGTAAACCCCCGCTTGCTGCAAACAACCGTCATCGGCCCCCCGCCCCTTTTCACCATGACCATCCCCGGGGTCGCCATGACATACGCCCTCTCTCCCTTGCTGTCGGTCAATTCGCACTTGGCCCCGGTGACCCGACCGGTATCCAGAGCCAGTTGCTGCACTCCCTGGTTGACGATCGTCGCACAACCGGTCAAGAGCAGGAAAAACAATGAAAACCCAATCCTATTCATAATCATTCGCTCCATCAGACATCCCCGGTACCCCAGCCAGAACACAGATCCGCGCCAATCCTTCCCCAGATCCCACCTCTCCCAAACCTTACCTTTCCCAGACTCCACCGACCAGCCATCCTCCGTCAACAGCAACCGGCGATCAAGGGGAGGCAAGCCCTCCCGGCATCGGCGGATAACCCACCTCGACCAGATAGAGCCCCCAGGGAGGAGCCGTCGCTCCGGCAAGACGCCGATCCCCCCGGGCAAAGACCTCGGCAAAACGCGAAACCTCCCAATCCCCGCTCCCGACCCGAACCAAAGTGCCGACGATATTGCGCACCATGTGTTGCAGGAAGGCATTGGCAACCAGCTCCACCTCAATCAGGTCGCCCGAACGCCCGACCTCGGCCCGGATGACCGAGCGCACCGGGTGGTGCGCCTGGCAGGAGGCGGCCCGGAAAGCGGAAAAATCATGGGTGCCCAGGAGGAGCCCCACCGCCTCCTGCATGGTCGAGGTCACCAGTGGCCGAGGTATATGCCACACCCTCTCCCGATCCAGGGCTGGAGCCACCTCGCCATTGCCGATACGGTAGCGATAGCGCCGCCATATCGCCGAGCGCCGGGCGTGGAACTGCGGCAGGACCGGAACAACGTCCAGAACGCTCAGCCCCCTGGGGGTGGTCGCGTTGAGGGCCCTCCGAATCACCCGGGGTTCCCGCTCCCGATTCGAGTCGAAGTGGGCCCGTTGCCCCAGGGCATGGACCCCGGCATCGGTGCGACCGGCGCCGATCACCGTCACCGGATGGCCACACAAAGGGACGAGCGCCCTCTCCAACGCCCCCTGCACCGTCTCCTCTCCCGGCTGATCTTGCCAGCCGGCAAACCCCGAACCGTCGTACTCCAGCGTCAAACAATAGCGGGACACCTCTCCCCTCCCCACAGAACCCTCATCTCCCCATCGGACCACCCCTCCCAACCGAACCCGACCAGCCGAACCCGACCAGCCGAACCCGACCAGCCGAACCCGCCTCCACCCAAGGGGGCATCACAACCGATATCCCGTCCCCAGGTCCCCGACCCCGACCGAAGTACACACCCATCACCCGACCTGGCACAGCAGACCCTTGAGGTAATGACCTTCGGGGAAACCCAGATCCACCGGGTGGTCCTCGGACTGGGAGAGATATTTCCGGATCACCGCCTCCCGCCCGGCATCGACCGCCGCATCCGCCACCACCTTCTGGAACAGCTCCGGGGAGAGCCGCCCGGAACAAGAGAAGGTGAAGAGATGCCCTCCCGGAGAGAGCAGCCGAAAGGCCAGGCGATTCATATCCTTGTAGGCCCGCGCCGCCCTGACGACCGCCGCCTGGGAATCGGCCAGCTTCGGCGGATCGAGGACAATGACCTCGAATCGAACACCACTTTCATCCCACTGGCGCATCACCTGGAAGGCATTGCCCTTGACGCCGGTGAAACGCGCCTCGGCCAGATCGTTGATCCGGGCATTCGCCGCCGCCGCAGCCAGGGCCGTCGCCGAGCTGTCGAGATGGGTGACGTGAGAAGCCCCCCCCAACGCCGCATTGAGGCCGAAACCACCGGTATAGGCAAAGGCGTTGAGTACCTTCCCCCCCTCGACCCCAGTGCGCAAGAGGAGGCGATTCTCCCTCTGGTCCAGATAAAATCCTGTCTTGTGACCGTTCCAGGGATCCACCTCGTAGAGCAGGCCATGTTCGCGAATGCGGATGCTGGCCGGCACTCTCTCCCCGGCCAGGGGACCGACACTCTCGGGAAGCCCCTCCAGTCCCCGACTCTCCCCCCCGGAGCGTTCGAGAAACCCGCGACCCGGGAGCAGCTCGAGCATCCCGGCGGCGAACTCCCCTTTCCACCTCTCGGCCCCGGCGGCAGTGAACTGACCGACCAACCACTCCCCGTAGCGATCGATGGTCACCCCCGGCAACCCGTCCGACTCGGCATTGACCAGACGACAAGCCCCCTCCCCGTCCCATCCTCCCAACCAGTCGCGACGCCTTTCCAGGGAGCGGCGCATTTTCTCCCGAAAAAAGGCGGGCGCGATCTCCTCCCCCGGATCGAAGCTCCAAATCCGCGCCGGAATCCGCGATTGCGGCGAATAGGCCGCCAGCGCCAAGGCCCGACCCTTGGCATCGAGGATCGTGATCGTCTCCCCCAGGCCCGGATCACCCTCCAGCCGCTGCACCGCCCCGGAAAAGATCCAGGGGTGACGCCGCAACACCGATTTCTCCCTCCCCGGCTTCAAGACCAGACTCTTCATCGACCGTCACTCCCTCTCCCACCCAGACGATCTTCTCCCCGGAGATTTGCCGCCCGTGTCACAATGACGTAGACTCCCTTGCTGTTCGCCCCCCGTCCGCTCCCCAACCCGCCGCGCAGGCTACCATGGCGACCGCCGCCGCACCAACCCAAGGGATGCCCATGGCACCACGCTTCCTTCTCTGCACCGACCTGGATCGGACCCTCCTGCCCAACGGTCCAGAGGCGGAAACCCCGGGAGTCCGGCAGCGGTTCGCGGCCCTCGTCAACCTCCCCGAGATCATTCTCGCCTACGTAAGCGGCAGGGACCGGGATAAAATGGAGCAGGTCGTGGCGGAATATGCCCTCCCTCGTCCCGACTGGGCCATCACCGACGTCGGCGCCACCCTCTGGAACATCGACGAAGGCGCCTGGAAGAGAGATCGCGGCTGGGAAACGCACCTGGCCGGTCAATGGCATCCCGGGGATCGGGAAAGCCTGGCCCGTCGACTGGAAGGAATCACCCCACTGGAACTCCAGGAGGAAAACCGCCAGGGAAGATTCAAACTGAGCTATTACATCCCGCCCCTGGCCGATCCGGAACCCCTCCTGACCACACTCCGGGAACGCCTCGATCCGGTCGGGATCGGCTACCATCTCATCGCCAGCACGGATGAGGTCCTGCATCTGGGTTTCCTCGACGTGATGCCCCCGGACGGGTCTAAACACGGGGCCGTCGAGTTTCTCCGGACCCGGGAGAGATTCGACCCCGATCGGGTTCTCTTCGCCGGCGACAGCGGCAACGACCTCGACCTCCTCGCGAGTCCCATCCCCGCCGTCCTCGTAGCCAATGCCGAGGCGTCGGTGCGTCATCGGGTGGTGACCAAAGCCCGATCCAACAACACGCTATCCGCTCTCTGCCTCGCCTCCGGTCGCTTCGGGATGAATGGCTGCTATGCCGCCGGCATCCTCGAAGGACTGGCCCACTTCCACCCGGAGTATATCCCCTGGATCACCACCGAATGAGCCCCCTTCCCGACCCCCGCAACCGGGTCTTCCTCTACTGCCGCAGCGGCTTCGAAACCGAGTGTCGGCAAGAGTGGCACGAGACCCGGGCGAACAACTCCCCGCCCGAGGAAGGAGTCGCACCGGCAAACACCGCCCACGTCATCCTTACCCTGCCGCTGCGGGACGATTCCCACCTGCCGCAAGCGGAAATCGAGACGCCGCACCTCGTCTTCGCCCGTCACCTCGTGGTCGCAGAGGCGAACGATGTCATCCTCTCCCGGGGAGATCGGGTCGGGCAGCTCGCCTCCCGGCTCCGCGCCCTGACCTCCTGGAGCGGTCCCTTCGCCGGTCTCTGGCTGGGGGCCCCGGACTCCGAGGCCGGTCGTCTCCTCTGGCCGCTCTGTCGGGCCATCCAGGGACCGCTCAGGGAAACCATGGTGACCGACGGCAGCCTCGTCCCGGGGCGCTCCGGCGGGATACGTGCCGAGGTCGTCTTCCTGGAGGGAGAACGGGCCATGATCGGCACCTCGACCATCACCGAAGGCCCCGCAGGAACCCCCTGGCCCATGGGAGTGGCGCGCCTGCGCCTGCCCGCCGACGCCCCCAGTCGGGCCATCCTCAAACTGGAGGAGGCCCTCCTCCGTATGCACGAAAAGGGGGACTGGGGAGGTCTCCTCACCCCCGGTCGCCAGGTGGTCGATCTGGGCGCCGCCCCGGGAGGATGGAGCCTCGCCATGGTCCATCGCGGTTTAACCGTGACCGCCGTCGACCGCGGCGACCTCGCCCCCGGGTTGCGACAGCACCCGCAGCTCCTCCACCGGCGCGAGGACGGCTTCCACTTCCGTCCTCCCCGCCCTGTCGACTGGCTCCTCTGCGACATCGCCGACAAACCCCGTCGAATCGCCGACCTCATCGGCAGGTGGGGCGCCAACAGACTCTGCCGGGTGGCCATCTTCAACCTGAAACTGCCAATGAAGAAACGCTGGGAGGAGTTCGTCGCCTGCCGGAGAGTGATCGCCGACTCCCTGGAAAAACAGGGCGTCGGATACCAACTCCGCTTTCGCCACCTCTACCACGACCGCGAGGAGGTGACCGGGGTCCTGATCCTGGATGGCTCCGGAAAGACCCCGGCAAAGGGACGCCCCCCTCGGCGACGCACCCCGCTCCCGACAGACTCGGTCTCCTCACCCCGTCCCGATCGGTCGCATCACGCCGACCGGACTGCGAAGACGACCACGAATCCATCCGGGACAAGGCGCCGGAGCATGAGAAAAGACCCCGCCCAAGATGGAGGAGTCCGCCGTCGGAACGACCGGGGAGCCAGTCGACCAAAGGGCAGCAAGGAAGCCAATCGGTCGAAGGGCAGCAGGAAAGCCGATCGACCGGAAGGCAGCGGGGGGACTGGCCGTCCGAGAGACAGCAGGATGGCCGGTCGACCGGAGGGACGCGGAGGAGAAGTTCTTCGGGAAAACCAGGGAAGCGGCCAACCGAAAAGGAGCAAAACCGGCCAACCAAAGGGCAGAAAAGCCGGTCGGCGGGAGAGCCGTGAAACCGGTCGGCAGGATGACCGGGAGACCAACCGACCGGAGAGCAGGGAAACCAATCGGCAGAACAACCGGGGGACCGGACGACTGCAGGACAGAAGAGCCGCCCAGGGGGAGGAGCGCGCCGGAAAGCTCAGCCGAAAGAAGAGAAGCGTACCGCCAGCGGGTCGTCCAAGGTGATTTCCCGGCCCAGACCGATGGCCCCTTCACCCGACATGACCATCTCGTCCCGGTGGATGAAGGCCTTCTCTCCGGCCGGGCTGATGACGTAGGTGCCATTGGCAGAGAGGTCGACAATATAAATCCGACCGCGGCGAAATTCGACACGGGCATGGAGCCTCGAAGCCATGGCGTCCGGAACGATGAAGTGATTGTTCTTGCCACGGCCAAGGGTGACCGAACCCATCTCCTCGTTGACCTCAACCACCTTGTCCTGGTAACTGACCTCGGCTCTGACCTTGACGTTTTCGACTGGCATTTGGACTGCGGGACCGCCCATCACCGTCACCTGGTCCTTCTCGCCCCAAGTGATCTCACAAATCTGGACCGGCTTCTTCTTGCCCTTGACCTGGGTGGTGATCAGGACCCGACTGGCGGCCCTGTGGATCGGGTTCATCGCCTCAACCGTCTCGCCGGTGGTGATGATCTGGTCGGCCTTCGCTTGGGCGGCCATGCGGGCGGCGAGGTTGACCGCATCCCCGAAGACATCCCCCCCCTCCTGGATGACCTCTCCGTAGTGAAACCCTACCCGGATCTGGAGTTGAAGCCCCATGTCCATGGCCTGGGCCTCCACTTCTTCCTGCATACGGACGGCCGCATCGCCGGCATTGTCGGCCGTGGGAAAGGTACACATCACCTCGTCGCCGATGGTCTTGACCACGCGCCCAAGGTTTTCCTTGGTCATCCGAGCCAGAAGATCGATACAGCGCGAGGTAACCTCCCTGGCCCTGGCATCGCCGTGCTTTTCATAGAGTCTGGTACTGCCGGCAATGTCGGCAAAAAGGATAGCAAGATTCGCGGATTCCCTCATTTTCGTCCCCACCAGTGGTTTCGATGTCAGAGCCCGATCAGAGAAAACGTCCGACAATGACCGTAATGTTATCCTTGCCCCCCGCCTCCTTGGCAGCCTCCACCAACGCCCCGGAGATCTCGTCCAGGTTATCCTCGGTCGCCATGGACAGGAGCCTTCCGATCTCGCTCTCCGCCACCATGCCCGAGAGTCCGTCGCTGCAGAGCATCACCACATCCCCCGCCTCGACGTCCTGGAAGTGGATATCGGGGGTGACGTGCAACGCCGGCCCGATCGCCTGCATCAGGATGTTCTGGGAGGGTGCCACCCCCCGCCCTCCATAGCTCAACCACTGCTGATACATGGAATGGTCCAGCGTGACCTGGAGGAGACGATTGCGGGAGTAAAGATAGAGGCGGCTGTCACCAACGTGGAAGACGATGGCCTGCTCACTGAACTCCGGGAACCAAAGGCCAACAACGGTGGAACCCATCCCGGCACCCTCGGGATACCCCTTTTCCCAGTTGGTGGTGTGTATCTCGGCATTCGCCCGGTGAATCGCCCGATAGACAAGACCAATCACCGGATTGCGCTGATCATCCAGGGTCGGGGTCTCATCCTGATCCAGGGTGACCCCAGGGGCAGCTTGAGCAGGGGAGACCTCTCTGGGACTATCCTCGGGTTCCCGAACGGGCTTGGAGAGCGACTCCTGGACGATCCGGATGACCTGTTCGCTCGCCACCTCGCCGGCATCGTGCCCACCCATGCCATCAGCCACGACCAGGAGGCCGATCCCGGCGTCGACACAGAAATTGTCCTCGTTCAGTGTCCGCACACAGCCGACATCCGAGCGCCCCGCCACGACCATCCGGCTTCCGATCTTTTGTGCCATGAAGTCAACCCTTGAAATCAGCTCTCTCCCACGAGGCCACCCCCGGCACCGCCCATCCACCCAGCGAAGAGAGGAGCTTATTCAAAAGAGCCATCTCCTGCCAAGGAAGAAGTTATCGAACCGACCGATTATGGGCTTGCCATAGCCTCCAACCATCCCGCATTATGCGCCCGCATCGTGCCGACAGGGAGCGGCAACCCCACCCTCGGACAGGAAATCAATGGTCATCACCCACCGCCCGCGACGCCTGCGGGAGGATCCGCGCCTCCGCCGCATGGTCAGGGAAAACGGCTTCACCCCCCGGAACCTCGTCCTGCCCCTCTTCATCGTACCGGGAGAGGGGGTGGAAAGACCGGTCTCCGCCATGCCGGGAGTCAGTCAGCTCAGCGCCGACCGCGCCCTGCCCCTGGCACGCCGCGCCCAGGAGTCCGGGCTCGGGGGGGTCATCCTGTTCGGGATTCCCCCCCACAAGGATGCCGAAGGCAGCGCCTCCTGGTCCGAAAACGGCGTCGTCCAGAACGCCACCCGGAAGATCCGCGAGGCCGTCCCCGATCTCTACGTGATCGCCGACCTCTGCCTGTGCGAATACACCGACCACGCCCACTGCGGCGTCCTGCGTCAGGGTCGGGTCGACAACGACGCCACCCTGGAGCGGCTCGGTCGCCAGGCGATCTCCCTGGCCGAGGCCGGAGTCGACATGCTGGCCCCGTCGGGGATGATGGACGGCATGGTGGGCTACCTCCGCGACCACCTGGACCAGGCCGGAAGGACGGACCTGCCGATCCTCTCCTACGCCGTCAAATATGCCTCCGCCTATTACGGTCCTTTCCGGGAGGCCGCCGAGAATACGCCCAGCTCCGGGGATCGACAGGGCTACCAGATGGACCCGGCCAACCGCCGCGAAGCCCTCAAGGAGGCGGCCCTGGACGAGGCCCAGGGGGCGGACATGCTCATGGTCAAACCCGGGCTCCCCTACCTGGATATCCTCCGCGAGCTGCGTGACCGGACCAACCTCCCGCTCGCGGTCTACAATGTGAGCGGCGAGTACGCCATGGTCAAGGCCGCCGCCGCCCAGGGGTGGATCGACGAGAGGCGGGTGGTCCTGGAGACCCTCACCGCCTTCCGCCGCGCCGGGGCAGACCTCATCCTGACCTATCACGCCCTGGACGCCGTCGGATTCCTCCGATGAGCGACACCCCGGTCGACACCCCGCCGGCGACCGCCATCCCGGTCGACAGGCCCCACCCGGTCCGGGCCCTGGGACTCCTCTCCGGCGGCCTCGACAGCATCCTCGCCACCCGCCTCCTGACGTCCCAGGGCATCGAGGTCGAGTGCGTCAATTTTCACACCGGCTTCTGCATTCAGTCACACACCGCCGCGATTCGCAACCCGAAACCGGGGGCGCCGCCGCCGCGACACGATGCCCTCCACGCCGCCGAACTCCTCGGAGTCCGCCTGCACCTGGTGGACATCTCCCAGGAATACGTCCGCATCGTCACCAACCCCAAGCATGGCTACGGTCGGAACCTCAATCCCTGCCTCGATTGCAAGATCTTCATGGTGCAGAAGGCCTGGGAGATGAAGGAGCGCCTGGGATTCCACTTCCTCTTCACCGGCGAGGTCGTCGGCGAGCGCCCCATGAGCCAGCGCCGGGACACCATGCCCCTGATCCAACGAGAGGCCGGCGTCGGCGGCTGGCTCCTTCGCCCTCTCTCGGCCTTGACCCTCCCCGAGACGGAACCGGAAAAACGGGGCTGGGTCGATCGCCAGGCGCTTCAGGGCATCACCGGACGTTCACGCAAGCCGCAGATGGCCCTGGCGCGGCAATTCGGGATCACCGACTATCCCTCCCCCGCCGGCGGCTGCTGCTTCCTCACCGATGAGGGCTACTCCCGGCGGCTCCAGGATCTGTGGGACCATCGCGGCGGCGTCAAGGAGTATACCCTCGACGACATTCTCCTCCTCAAGGCAGGTCGCCACCTGCGCCTGCATCCCGGCTGCAAGGTGATCGTCGGTCGGGATCAGGGGGAGAACAATTTTCTCGGCGGCTTCAAGAAGGGACGGCTCCTCCTCCGCGCCAAAGGGATCCCGGGGCCCGTGGCCCTGGTCGAGGGAGAGGCTGCGGAAGAACTCCTGGAGTTGGCCTGCCGTCTGGTCGCCCGCTTCGGCAAGGGGCGCGACGCCGAACAGGTCACCATGGAGATCGAAAGCGACCAGGGGCGCCGCACCCGGCAGGTCACCCCCCTGTCCGCCGAAGAGATTCCCAAGACATGGTATCTCTAGGCGAAACCTCCCCGGACGAGCCCTCTCCGCCGCCGCGACCGCACCGGCAGGTGGACGCACGCAACCTCCTTTGTCCCATGCCGATCCTCCGGGCGGAGGCAGCCATCGCCGAGATGGCCCCCGGGGAGATCCTGGCCCTCCTCGCCACCGATCCCGGCCTGGAACGGGACCTCCCAGCCTGGTGCCGAGTCAATCACCACACCCTCATCACCATCCGCCGTCAGGGTCGGGAGTTGACCGGCTGGGTCCGCAAGGAGAAAATCGGGCCATGAACCCGACGCCTTCCCCCCCGTCGCCCCTCTCCCGGGATGACCGCTTCCTCGCCGGTCGCCGGGCCGCCCTCGTCGGCTTCATCACCAATCTCATACTCACCATCGGCAAGATCGCCGCCGGTCTCCTCGGCCACTCCACCGCCATGCTGGCCGACGGTCTGGAATCGCTCTCCGACATGGTCGCCGACGGCATCCTCCTCCTCGCCATGCGCATCGCCAGGCGCGGGGCCGACGCGGACCATCCCTATGGCCATGGCAAGTTCGAAACCCTCGCCACCCTCGCAACCTCCCTCCTGATCCTCGCCATGGCCGGGACGATCGTCACCATGGCCTTCGGCAAATTCCAGGAGCCCTCCCTGCTCCCGCCGACCGGAATCGCCCTGGTCGCGGCGGTCGTCACCATTCTCACCAAGGAGGCTCTCTTCCGCTACACCATCGCCATCGGTCGCCGGATCAACGCCAAGGCCGTCATCGCCAACGCCTGGCACCATCGCTCCGATGCCATCTCCACCGTCGCCTCCCTGATCGGCATCGTCCTCGGCATGTATGGCTGGCCCCTGGCCGACCCGATCGCCGCCATCATCGTCGCCTTCATCCTCGGACGCCTGGGAATCCAATTCCTCGGGGAGGCCATCCGCGATCTCACCGACGCCGCCAGCGCCATCGACCAGGAGATCCAGGAGAAGATCGCCTCCCTGGTCAAGACCACCCCCAACGTCCGCTCCGTCCATCTCCTGAAGGCCAGAAGGCTCGGGCCGGACATCCTGGTGGATGTCCACGTCGTCGTCCACCCGCACCTCTCCGTCTCCGAGGGGCACCAGATCGCCGAAAAGGTGCGCCTGGCCCTGGAAGACGGCATCCGCGGGCTCATCGACGTCATGGTTCACGTCGACACCGAGGATGATCAACTGACCGGCGCCGTCCCCATATTTCCCGACCGGCACAGCCTGCAGGAACGCCTGGAGCCCTGCCTCGACGGCTTGGCCGCGCTCTCCCCCCCCCTCCGTGTCGTCTCCCATTATGCCACCTCCGGCATCCGCCTGGAGTTGGGCATCGGGGCCTCTTCCAGTGTTTCCCTCGCCGTGGCCCAACGGGAAGCCGCCTCCCTGGCGACCAGGATCGTTCAGGAAAATCCCGACATCCGCCAGGTCTGGATCAACACCCCGCTCGCCGAGGCCGGGGTGGCCGACGACAATGCCACCGGGGTCGCTCCGTGAGCCTGCGCCTCTGGTGTGCCATTTCCGGGCATGGTTTCGGCCATTTTTCCCAGGTCGCACCGATCGTCAATCACCTGGCCGGCGAGCTCGGCGGCCTCCGCTGCTGCATCGCCGGGAATCTGCCCCGGACTCTCCTGGCCCGCGGGATCGTCCCCCCGTTCGAGGTCAGTCCCGGGGCCAGGGATGTCTGCCTCATCCAGCGCGGGCCGATGGCGGTCGACCTCGAGGCCACCCGGACGGCCCTCCTGGACTTTCACCGGACCTGGGAACAGAGGCTGGAGGTGGAAAGGGAGGCGATGGCCCGTTGGCAACCGGACCTCGTTCTGGCCAATGTCCCCTATCTCCCCATGGTGTCGGCCCACTCTTTGGGGATTCCGGTCATTGCCGTGGCCTCGCTCTCGTGGGATCGGGTCGTCGCCGCCTACCTGCCCGATCCCGACCCGGAGCTTGCCGCGATCCTCGACGCCATGCGGGAGGCTTATGCCCTGGCCGGGCAGGCCATGCTCCTCGAACCCGTCATCGATGCCATGCCTTTCCCCCGGGCCAGCCTCATTCCCCCGATGGTCACTCCCGGGGAGTCCAGGCGTGCCGGGTTGCGCCGGCACCTTGGGTTGTCGCCCGAAGACGGGAGGCCCGTGGTCCTGATCTCCATGGGCGGGGTCCCCGGCCAGGATCAGCCCCTGGACGAGTTGGCGCGTCAGCGTGAGATCCTCTGGCTCTCCGATGAGGCGCCCCGAAGCGAAGGCAACATCGTTGCCATCTCCACGCTCGCCGGTTGGGACTTCCCCGCCCTCTCCGCCTCGGTCGACGCCATCGTCAGCAAGCCCGGTTACGGCACCGTCGTCAAGGCCGTCGCCGACGGGGTCCCCATTCTCGCCGTCCCCCGGGGGACTTTTCCCGACGAGGCGCCGGTCCTGGCCTGGCTCTCGCGGCACGGTCGGGGTGTGACCATGGATATCGACGCCTTTCGCTCCGGCCACTGGACCCCCTTCCTCGAAAAGCTGTGGCAACAGCCCCTCAAGCCGAAGCCCCGCCTCGATGGCGCCGCCGTGGCCTGTCGCCTCATTCGGGAGAGGATGGGTATTTCCTGAACATGGGCACGATTCTTGCTTAATAACTTCCGGCTATCCCCCGCAACCAGCCCTTCGACCCGGAATGGCCGGCCCAGGCAACGGAAGAATGAGATTCCGCTTGACGTGGATCAATGATTCTGTCCGGTCGAAGTGGCATAATGGGGGTTTTCGGTGGTTGCGGCTCGCCGCATTCTCCCTCATGCCGATGCGCTGGGAAAACCACCGGCAGCTCCCTGGTTGGGATCGTTGCAGGCCAAGGTGGCATCGGCGCGGGGGGGCTCCGGTGCGATTGCGACAGGCTCCGATCTTCAAGTCGCGTCAAGTTTGTCTAGGGGGTTCCCATGGGTCGATTGGCCTTCCGTCTCAAGTCCCGGATTCTCCTCTCCCTCGCCGTACCGCTCCTATTCCTGCTCGGGACCACACTCTGGGCATTCCTGACCACCAACCAGGTCGGACGCGATGTGGCAAGCGTGCGAACCGAAGGTCTGGAATTGGCCTTCCTCGCCCAGGGAATGGAAAAAAACACGATCCAGGTGCAACAGTGGTTGACGGATGTCTCTGCGACCCGGGCCATGAACGGTCTCGACGATGGCTTCAAGGAGGCGGAAAACCAGGCCGTCGCTTTCCGCAAGGCGCTCGCCACGTTCCGCGACATCCTGGAGAAGGCAGGAGACACCCAGGGGCTGAAAACCCTGAGTGACCTGGAGACCCGCTTCGCCTCCTACTTCACCATGGGCCGGAAAATGGCCAAGGCCTACGTGGAGGGCGGCCCCGAGGCGGGAAACCGGCTGATGCACGATTTCGACCGGGAGGCCACCGCCCTCACGGAGATCCTGCGGCCCTTCGTCACCGCCAGGGTCGAGTTGGCCAACGAGGTCCTGGCAGGAATCGAGTCGGAGGTCGTGGAATTTCGCAACGGCTCCACCCTCCTCCTGGCCGTTGCAGTCGGACTCGTCGGCCTGGTCGGCTGGTTCCTGGTGCGGGCCATTCTGGGGAGACTCATCCCCCTGGGAGAGGCATTGCATGCCATCGGCCTGGGGGAACTGACCGCCCGGGTCACCGATTGTGATCGCCCCGACGAAATCGCCGCCATCGGTCGTGAGATCAACGCCATGGCCAGCAAGATGGAAAAAGCCCTGACCCTCATCGGCCTCCACTCGGGTTCGGTCGCGGCCTGCGCCTCGGAGGTAACCAAAATCCGCCAGTTGATCAGTCAGGACGCCCAGGATTCCCAGGAGATCGTCCGAAGTGTCACCGATCAGAACGACACCCTGGCCGGAGAAATCAGCCGGATCCGGATCGCCGTGGGCGGCGGCGCCGAGAGCATGCAGAACATCTACCGTCTCGCCGACGGGGTCTCGGGCGATGTCTCGACCATCGCCGCCGGGGCCGATCAATCGAGTTCCAACATCTCCACCATCGCCGCCGCAGCCGAAGAGATGACCGCCAATATCGGCGGCGTCCACAACAACCTGGAGCAGGTCGACCTCGCCGTCAAAAGCGTCGCCGCCTCGACCACGGACCTGACCGATGCCCTGGGCGAGGTCAGATCCCGCTGCCTGGCCGCAAGCCGGGAGTCGGCCCACACCCATGAGAATACCCAGAACACCCGCGCCGTCATGGAGAGAATGGCCGCCTCCGCCGCCGAGATCGGCAAGGTCGTCGAGCTGATCAACAACATCGCCGAACAGACCAACATGTTGGCCTTGAACGCCTCCATCGAGGCCGCCGGCGCCGGCGAGGCCGGCAAGGGGTTCGCCGTGGTCGCCAACGAGGTCAAGGAGCTTGCCCGCCAGACCGCCGACGCCACCAATCTGATCAGTACCCGAACCCAGGAGATCCAGGGGATCACTCGCGAAGTGGCCGAAGCCAACGCCGAGATCGTTCACAGCGTCGAGCGCATCAACCTGGCCAACCTGGA
The DNA here is from genome assembly GCA_015229005.1 of Magnetococcales bacterium. Classification (GTDB taxonomy): domain Bacteria; phylum Pseudomonadota; class Magnetococcia; order Magnetococcales; family JADGCL01; genus JADGCL01. The sequence goes on along the minus strand of JADGCL010000031.1, from coordinate 9,164 downwards.
GATCACCCGCTCGGTGGATGAACAGACGGGCGTGATCAATCGCGTCGCCGCCGCCATGAACAACGTCGCCGGCGCCGCCGAGGAGGTCACCCGCAATGCCAGCGAGTTGAACATCGCTGCCCAGGATGTCGCCAGGGCCGCCGCCGAGGCTGCCCTGGGAACCGCCGAAATGGCACAATCCGCCGCCCGGGTCGCAGAGTCGGCCAAGGTGGTGGCCGCCGAAAGCCATAAAGCCGGTCAGGAGATGCAGACCGTCCTGACCGCCGCCGAGACGACGGAGGCCGCCTCCCGGAGCGTCCAGGAAGAGATGAAGAAGTCAGGCCGCATCGCCTCCCTCCTCGGGGCTTCCGCCGTCCAGTTCCAGCGGATGGGCGGCGTCCTCCAGGAGATGGGCAATGCCCTTTACGCAACCCATATCTCCATCGACTCGGGGACACCCCTTTTCAATGTCCGCGACCTCAAGGGAGGGTATCTGGCCTGGCAGAGCCGCCTCGAGGCGGTCCTGGCGGGACGCACGACCCTCGCCGTCGAGGAGGCCCCGACCGCCGAAAATTCCGAGCTGGGACGCTGGCTGCGACAGGAGGGCGGGGCCCGCTTCGGCGACGGGAGCCTTTTCCAGGCCCTCTTCGAATCCCATCAGCGGGTCCACCACCGGCTCCGCCGCACCCTGGAAATCATCCGCGACAAGGGTCCCGATGCCGCCGGCGAGGCCGAGGCGACGCTGCTTTCACACCTGGAGGAGCGCGGCGTCATGTTCCGCCTCATGGACCGCCTTTTCCTCGGACAGACCGAGCTGAACACCCCCGAAGAGCCCTTCTTCCCCTGGAGCGACAAACTGATCACCGGCATCTCCCAGATCGACGCCGATCACCGGAAGCTGGTCAATCTCGTCAACCAACTCCAGGAAGACATGCAGACCGGTCGCGGCAACGCCGCCATGGCCGCCACCCTGAAAGAGCTGGTCGACTACACCGTCACCCACTTCAAGCGTGAAGAGGACCTCTTCCGTCAACATGGCTATGAAGAGGCTCCCGCCCACAAGGAGGAGCATCGGCAGCTCGTCGCCGCCGTCGGCCAGATGGTGGAGCAATTCCACTCCGGCGACAGCTTCCTCGTCGCCATCGATCTCCTGGGCATCGCCAAGCGTTGGCTGACGCACCACATCATGGAGGTCGACATGGCCTACGTCCCCTTCCTGAAGTCCAAGGGGATGGGCTGAGCCCGCCCCTCCCTGTGTCCCGAATGGGTCGTCGATCCAGTCTGCCAACCCTCTGTAGACGAACAGATTCAGCCGCAGCCCAGCCGCCTTGACGTCGTGAGGCTTGGCCTCCGAGATGTGGACAAAGGCGGGCATATAATCATCGTGATCCAACAGTACATGGAGTTTCGTCCCCCCTTTTGCCTGACGGAACTTGGTAGCAATGCCCAGGCGAACCAGTTTTCCCAGGCAGCAGACCAATCCACCGCATATTGCTGGAATAAAAAAAAGGCCCAGCCAGAGAACCGGCCAGGCCGTCAATTCATTTGGTAGCGAGGGGCGGACTTGAACCGCCGACACACGGATTATGAATCCGTTGCTCTAACCAACTGAGCTACCCCGCCCCGTCACCAGAATGCGGTCCCTGATGAAAGACTACCGGCAACCAACACCCCCAGCCCAGGAACCCCAGAACACGGGAGCGGCGGCATGCTATGACTCCCAGCTCCCCCTGTCAACCCCCGGCAATCTTGCCGTCAACCGCTTCCAGATTCTCCTTGCGGACGATGGGAACCGCGACCCCCAACTGGCCCACCTTGGTGCTCACCATCTTCGCCTCGTCGCGGGTGTCGAACGGTCCCAGCAAGACCTTGCTTACCTCCATGTCGGCATCCACCTTGACCAAACGCAACGGACCGACCCCCAATGCCTTGGCCTTGCCCATCTCCCCCAGCGAATAGCCCAACAGCAGGGAGTTTCCCAGAGATATCAGATAACCATCGAAGGACTCCTCCACCGTTGCCGCCATCCCACCGGCCCTGAGCTTTGCCTCCATCTCCTTCGCCTTCTCCAGGGAATCGAAGGGGCCTGCCTGGATATTGTTGATCCGCACCGTCTCCGTTCTCTTGATCAGAAACGGCTTGAACCCACTTTTCCGCAAGACCGCCATCACCGACTCGGCCCCCATCTCCAAAGCGAAACTCCCCACCTGAACCACATACCCTTCCCCATTCAGAGCTGGAGCGGCAACCTCCCCCTCTGGATTCACTACTGCCGGAGCCTGCGGAACAGGTGGCGACAGAGCGACAGCGGGAGCAGGGGCCGGTTTCTCGGGAAGGGTAGTCAATACTTCCGGAACAACCGGCGTCAACTCCGGAAGGGCCTGAGAGACGGGCAGGCGCGGCGCTTCAGGCTCCACCGCCACCGTCTCAACTGCCGGCGCGATCGCAACGGCCTCCGCCTCGACCGCTCCCTGGACAGCTGCGGGCTCGCCACCGTGGGAGGATGCGCTCTCCCCTTCATGGCCGGAGGCGGGCTTGGCCTCATCGGAAGACCCGGAGGCGGGTTTGCCCACATGAGAGGAGAGCGCCTCGCCCTCATGGGCGGCAACCGCCCCGTCACCACCTGGTCGCTCCGGTAGACGCAAAGGCTTCCCGGGCATGGCGGGACCCGTCCAGACAGCCGACTCCTCACCGTTGGCGTAATATCCCCCCAGGTACAAGGCGACGTTCAGCCCCCCCAGCGCCAGGACTGCCCCCCAGGCCAGGGCGCCATGAAGAAAAGCGGGCATTCGGGCCACCTGTGATTCTCCTTCCCAACAATGCGCCGGATCACTGACGGTTCCGCTCGTAAAGCAGACGCAACCCGTTCAACGTCAAAAATTCATCGACCTCGGCGATCGTCGAACACTCCGTCGCCAACATCCGCGCCAACCCACCCGTCGCCAGCACTCGCACCGAGGCAAACCCGGATTCGGCGATCATCCGCCCCAACAATCCCTCAACCAGCCCAACATAGCCCCAGTACATCCCCGACTGAATCGAATCCACCGTGTTCCGCCCCACCACCGGCGGCCTCTGCACCAACTCGACCCGGGGCAATTTGGCCGTCTTCTCCGAGAGTGCATTCATGGAGAGTGCCAAACCTGGAGCAATGGCCCCACCCAGGTAATCCCCGTTCTCCCCGACCAGATCGAAGGTCGTCGCCGTACCAAAATCCACGACGATGGCTGCCCCTTTGACCAGCTCGTAGGCAGCCACCGCGTTGACGATCCGATCGGCGCCGACATCCCGAGGGTTGTCGTAGCGGATGGCTATGCCGGTCTTCAATCCCGGACCAACCAACAGCGGGTTCATCCCCAGATAGCGCCGGATCCCCCGAACAATGGTGGCCTGAATCGGTGGAACCACACTGCAGATGATCACCCCCTCGATTTCACCCAGGGAAATCCCCGCCAACTGGAAAAGACTCGCCAGGAATATCCCGAACTCATCCCCAGTCTGATCCGCCCGGGTCGCCATGCGCCAATGGTGCGCCAGCTTCTGCCCGTCAAAGACCCCAAGTACCACGTTGGTATTGCCAATATCCACCACGAGAAGCATGATCAACATCCTACCGTCAGATCAGTGATACATCCCCCGCGACCACGCGCCGGACCGTACCGGCTTCGTCGCGCACCAGAAGATAACCCTCCGCATCCAGGTCCAGCGCCTCACCCTGAAACCGCGAGGAGGCCAGATTGACCGCAACCGACCTGCCAATCACCGACGCAAAGCCCAACCAAGCCTCACGCACCGGAGAAAACCCCTCAGCCAAGAAACGACGGTACCATCGGCAAAAAACGCGCAAAAAACCAGCCAACAAAAGCGAGCGAGAAAACGATCGTCCCAACCCCCTCTCCAGGGTCGTCGCAATCGGGAGCAGCTCAGGAGGAAAATGGCGGCCATCGCCATTGACGTTGATCCCGATCCCCAGGACGACATGACGTACCCGATCCCCCCTTACCGCCATCTCCGTCAAAACCCCCGCCACTTTCAGCCCCCCAACCAGAAGGTCGTTAGGCCACTTCAAGCAAACCTCTTCCCCACCAACCTGACCAAGGACCTCCGCCAGGGCCACCCCAGCCAGCAAGGTCAGTTGCGACGCCTGCCCAGGCGGAATCGCCGGACGCAGGACCATGGAGAAATAAAGATTCAAACCCGCCGGCGAGACCCAGAGCCGACCGAGACGCCCGCGCCCAGCAATCTGCTGGTCGGCCACTACCAGACTCCCTTCCTCCGCCCCAGCCTCGGCCAAGCGCGAAGCCTCGGTGTTTGTCGATCCGGTCGACTCCAGGAAGTGATAACGATCCAGAGCAAAAAGTTCCCCATCCAGGTACGGCCCCATGGCCGAACAGGTGAGTTCGCCTTCCCCCTGGACACTCTCCCCAGCCATTTCGCCCTCAACCCTCAATAAGATCCGCGCCCACCACAGCAGCATCCACCACAATCAGCGGCAAAGCCTCCTCCACCGGCAGCGGACGGACACCCCGGACACAGTCGACACCGCCCCCAACCCGGAAACGGCTATCCTGAATGAAAAAGCCCCGGAAACAGAGAAACCTCAGATTTTGATCCGCAAAGAGAGATCCTTGCTGCCGGCACTGTGGGTCAAAGCCCCCACCGAGATCAGATCGACACCGGTTTGGGCCACTTCCAGGACGTTTGCCAGGGTCACATTGCCGCTCGCTTCCAGCAAGACCTTGCCCTTTGCCCAATCGACCGCCTTCTGCATGGTTCCGATGTCCATGTTGTCAAGCAGGATCACATTGGCCCCTGCCGCAATGGCCTCCCGCACCTCATCCAGGGTCTCGCACTCGACTTCGATCTGGTGCAGATGCGAGAGTGTCTCCCGTACCTGCCGCACCGCCTCGGTGATACTGCCGGCCACCGCAATGTGGTTGTCCTTGATCAGAACCCCGTCATCCAACCCCATCCGATGGTTATGGCCGCCGCCGGTGCGAACCGCGTATTTTTGCAGCATCCGCAAACCGGGGGTAGTCTTGCGGGTATCGACGATTCTCGCCCCGGTCCCCTGAACCTTCTCAACGAAACGCCGGGTCAACGTCGCCACCGCACTCAAGTTCTGCACAAAATTGAGCGCAACCCGCTCCCCGGTCAGGATCCCCCGAGCCGGGCCACGGACCACACAGATCGTATTGCCGGTCATGACCCCGGCCCCGTCAGGAGCTTCGGGAAGCATTCGGATCCGGCTGTCCATGGTGCGGAAGACCTCTGCCATGACCGGCAACCCACAGACCACCATATCCTCCTTGGCGATCAACTCAGCCTCGGCCTCCCTCCCCGCGGGGACCAGGGCATTGGTGGTAATATCCCCCCTTCCCACATCCTGGGAGAGGGCCAGCTTGATGACATCGGACCACGGCGGCATCATGATTGCGTCCTCACCTTCTCAAGGCGTTCCAGGGCCTCCAGCAACCCCTGACGCTGTTGTTTCATTTCGGCGGCTTTGGCCTCCTCCTTGGCGACGACCTCCCCCTTGGCCTTGGCCAGAAACTCTGGATTGCCGAGCTTTTTGCGAACTTTTTCCAGATCCTTGTCCAAACGCTCAAGGCTCTTTCCAAGACGCGCCGCCTCCTGGGCAATATCGATCACCCCCGCCAGGGGAATGAAGAGGCGCAACTCGCCCACCACCCCGGAAACCGAACCGGAGGGGGGAGCGCCATCCAACTCCCGCCAATTGTCCACCCTCGCCAAGCTCTTTACCAACCCCTCGTGGCGCCGCAGCCGCTCCACCACCGTCGCCTCTCCCTGAACCAGGAGCGGCAACCGGAGCCCGGGAGCCACGTCCATCTCTCCCCGAAGGTTGCGAATGGCGGTGATCACCTCGATCATCCAGCCAAGTTCCTCTTCGACCGATCCATCCACAAGCGCCTCGTCCCGCTGCGGCCACGGGGCCAGCATCAGGAACGATCCGCCACCCACACCCGCAAGCGGCGCCACCTTCTGCCACAACTCTTCGGTGATGAAGGGCATCAGCGGATGCAACAGGCGCAACGAGGTCTCCAGCACTCCGACCATGGTCCAACGCGCCGCTACCCGGGCCTTTTCCCCCACCCCATCACCGTACAGGACAGGTTTGACCATCTCCAGGTACCAGTCGCAGTATGAACCCCAAAGAAACTGGTAAACAGCGTTTGCAGCATCGTTGAAGCGGTACTCGCCCAAGGCCTGATCCACCTCCCCCAGGGTGCCCTGGAGCCGCGACCGGATCCACCGATCGCACGCCGAAAGATCCGCGCGGCACGCCTCCGAACCACAATCGACCCCCTCGGCATTGAGCAGGACGAACCGGGCCGCGTTCCATAATTTGTTGCAAAAATTGCGATAGCCGCCAATCCTCCCGAGATCGAACTTGATGTCACGCCCCTGCGTGGCCAGGGAGGCAAAGGTGAAGCGCAGGGCATCAGTGCCGAAAGCGGGAATCCCCTCGGGAAATTCCCGCCGGGTCGCCTTGGCGATGGCCTCCGCCAAGTGCGGCTGCATCATGTCGCGGGTGCGCTTGGCCACAAGATCGGGAAGCGATATCCCGTCGATGAGGTCCAGAGGATCCAGGACATTGCCCTTGGACTTGGACATCTTCTGCCCCTCGCCATCGCGGACAAGACCGTGGATGTACACCTCCCGGAAGGGGACTTCGCCCGTGAACTTCAGGGTCATCATGATCATTCGTGCGACCCAGAAGAAAATGATATCGAACCCCGTCACCAGAACGCTGGTGGGGTGGAAACGGGCGAGTTCGGGCGTCGCCTCCGGCCAGCCCAAGGTCGAAAATGTCCAGAGAGCCGAGGAGAACCAGGTATCCAGGACATCCGGGTCCTGCTCCAGGGGCACCGAATGACCATAGGCCCGAAGAGCCTGGTCGGCGGCCTCGCCCGCACTCCGGGCCACGAAGACCTGCCCGTCCGGGCCATGCCACGCCGGGATCCGGTGCCCCCACCAAATCTGCCGGGAGATACACCAGTCCTGGATGTTGCGCATCCACTCGAAATAGGTCTTGGCCCAGTTCTGCGGCACGAACCGCACCCGTCCATCCTCGACGGCACGAATGGCTTCGACCGCCAGAGGCTCCGTCCGCACGAACCACTGATCCGTCAGGAGGGGCTCCACCACCGCCTTCGAGCGATCCCCGCGCGGGATCATGTGCCGATGCGCCTCAACCTTGACCAGCAATCCCTGCGCCTCCAGCGCCGCCACCACCGCCTTGCGGGCCTCGTAACGCTCCAAGCCACGAAAGGCCTCGGGGACCGTCTCATTGAGATGAGCATCCGGGGTCAGGATATTGATCAACGGCAGGTCGTGCCGCTTCCCCACCTCGTAATCGTTGAAATCATGGGCCGGCGTAATCTTGACGCACCCCGTCCCGAAGGCAGGATCGACGTAGGCGTCGGCGATGATGGGAATCTCGCGTTCGGCCAGAGGCAGGCGTACCTTCCTGCCTACCAGGTGCCGATAACGGTCATCCTCCGGGTGTACCGCGACAGCGGCATCCCCCAGCATGGTCTCGGGACGGGTGGTCGCCACCACCAGCGACCCATCTCCCTCGGAAAGGGGATAGCGCATGTGCCAAAAGTGACCATCCTCTTCAGCGGAAAGAACCTCCAGATCGGAGACCGCCGTCCGCAACACCGGATCCCAATTGACCAGACGCTTGCCCCGATAGATCAGCCCCTCCTCATGGAGACGAACAAATACCTCCTGCACCGCCGCCGAGAGCCCCGGATCCATGGTGAACCGCTCCCGCGACCAGTCGCAGGAAGCCCCCATTCGCCGCAACTGACCGACGATGGTCCCTCCGGAACTCGCCTTCCAACTCCAGACCCGCTCGATGAAGGCCTCACGCCCGAGATCGTGACGCTTGAGCCCCTCCCCCTCCAGTTGCCGCTCCACCACCATCTGCGTTGCGATCCCGGCGTGATCGGTACCGGTCTGCCACAGTGTCGCCCGACCCCGCATCCGCTGCCAGCGGCACAGGGCATCCATGATCGTATCCTGGAAGGCGTGCCCCATGTGCAGACTGCCGGTCACATTGGGCGGTGGAATCATGATGCAGTAGGCGCCGTCGGCCTCCTCGCCACGAGGGGCGAAACAGCCGCTCCCCTCCCAGGCTTCGTACCAGCGCCGCTCAACCCCTGATGGATCGTAACTCTTGGGCAGGGCGGTATCGGACATGTCTCTCCTCAGGATCGAACGGATGTTCTGATCGGATATTCCCGAACAGCAGTATCAGGGAAGAAGTCGAAACAGCATCAGATCCCGTCTCGGATGCGGGCCAACTCCTCGCGGACGACCTCCTCCACAAGCTGCGGCAGGATCTCCCGGAGAATTTCCCGGGTCATCACCCCAACACGTCGCTCGAGCCCATCCCCCTCGAGGAGCGCCAGGATGTGGCCAGATCCCAGGCCGGCCAGAGGCGCATCGGGACCCCATGAATTCTCTCCAGGCGACCCACTCTCGGAAGACTGGGCGACCAGGGGAGATGGCGCAAGTCCCGCCTCTCTTTCAGCAACATCCGGAGGCTCTCCGACAGCTTCTGCCGCAACAGGCCCCCCAGCAACATCCATCGGCCCTTCGGCAGCCGCCTCCAACTCCCCGGCAACATCAACCGGTTCATCACCAGCTTCCAAATGCCCCTCTGCGGATTCCAACGGCTCTTCGGCGGCTTCAACCAGCTCCGCGAGGGACTCAACCGACTCTTCTTCGGCAGACTCAACCGGCTCTTCCTCGGCGGCTTCAACCAGCTCCGCGAGAGCCTCAACCGACTCTTCTTCGGCAGACT
>JADGCL010000031.1:0-250 GCA_015229005.1 Magnetococcales bacterium | reverse complement strand
TCAACCGGCTCTTCGGCGGCTTCAACCAGCTCCGCGAGAGCCTCAACTGACTCCTCCTCAGCAACATCAACCGGCTCTTCGGTGGCTTCAGCCAACTCCGCGAGGGCATCAACCGACTCTTCTTCGGCAGACTCAACCGGCTCTTCGGTGGCTTCAGCCAACTCCGCGAGAGCCTCAACTGACTCCTCCTCAGCGACATCAACCGGCTCTTCGGTGGCTTCAGCCAACTCCGCGAGGGCATCAACCGACT